>JAJYAF010000154.1 GCA_021779655.1 Pseudomonadota bacterium | reverse complement strand
CCCGCTTTACGATGAAATTGCCGCCTTGCAGCATGGAGCCGACATTCAGCACGAAGCGGTTGAAAAAATAGATGAAGAAGGCAAGGCGGTAATATAAGCCAACGACCAGGTTCACCCGCTGCGGCACACCGTAATAGATATAGGGACCGGACAGCGCCACCAAATTGCGGTTGCGCGCGAATTGGCCAAGCGCCTCTTTCAGCCAGCCTTGCGGAATGATTGTGTCCGCGTCGATATTGGCGATCAGTTCGCCGTGGCTTGCCTCGAACCCGCACCAGCGCGCCTGCACGAGACCCTTGCGCGGCTCCTCAACGACGGTGACGCCCGGGATTGCCTCAGCCACTTCGCGCGTGCCGTCGGTGCTGGCGTTGTTGACGACGATGATTTCCGCGTCACGGCCGATGATCAGCCCGTTGCGCAGAATTTCTTCACGAATGGCGGGCAGCGAGCGGGTGAGCAGCGCCTCTTCATTATAAGCGGGGACCACGAAACTGATTTTCATCACGCAAGCGCTCCAGGGAATCGGCGAACCGGACTGCCGATAAACGGGGCTATGAACAATTCTCCCGGCAACAAAGCGAATGACGTTTTCATGACAGTGATGTCAGGCGAACGCCTCCTCGCCGTGGGTTGACAGTTATGGCGCATCGACGCATACCGCGCCACCGAAATAACGCCCATCCGTTCGCGAGCCCGACATGAAGATACGTAACTCCTTGAAATCAGCCAAGACGCGCGACAAGAATTGCCGCGTCGTGCGCCGTCATGGCCGGGTTTATGTCATCAACAAGAAGAACCCGCGCATGAAGGCCCGGCAGGGCTGAACCCTCGGGCCGGGCGCCCGCTTCGCTTTCGGCGGCGGGATGTATAAGGTTTCGATTTGGCGCGCGGCCGTCCCGCCAACCCCGCGCGGGGGTTTTCCATTGCAAAACGGCCGGGATGGGGCATTTTAGGTCGAGAAAGCGCTTCTCGAGCCGGGAGAAAGCCCATGCGACAATCGGCGCCGAAACAGGAAATCCTTGCCCGGCGGGAGAAGATCATCGCGGGCCTGGCCCGGCTGCTGCCGGCGCGGGGCGTGATCGCCGATGCGATTTCCCTGAGACCCTACGAAACCGATGGGCTTTCCGCCTACCGGCAGATCCCCCTCGCGGTTGTGCTGCCGGAGACGACCGGGCAGGTGGCGGCCGTCCTGCGTTTCTGCCATGAGCAGGGGGTGCGGGTGATTCCGCGCGGAGCCGGCACCTCGCTCTCCGGCGGGGCGCTGCCCCTGGCGGATGCCGTCGTGGTTGGCATGATGCGGATGAACCGGATTCTCGATATCAACTATGCCGACCGCTTTGCCGTGGTGCAGCCGGGGGTGACCAATATCGCCATCAGCCAGGCGGTGGCGGACGCGAAGTTCTTCTACGCGCCGGACCCATCCAGCCAGCTTGCCTGCATGATCGGCGGCAATGTCGGCATGAATTCCGGCGGCGCGCATTGCCTCAAATACGGCGTCACCGCGAACAATCTGCTCGGGCTGAAACTCGTAACCATCGAGGGCGAAGTGCTCGAAATCGGCGGGGCGCGGCTCGATGCCGCCGGCTATGACTGGCTTGGCCTGGTCACGGGCGGCGAGGGACAGCTTGGCATCGTGACCGAGGTGACGGTACGGATTCTGCGCAGCCCGGAAGGTGCCCGCGCCATGCTGGCGGGCTTTGCCGCCAACGAGATCGCGGGCGCTTGCGTGGACGCGATCATCGGGGCCGGCATCATTCCGGTGGCGCTGGAATTCATGGACCGGCCGGCGATTCATGCCTGCGAGGCTTTCGTGCAGGCGGGCTACCCGCTGGATGCCGAGGCGATGCTGATCATCGAGGTGGAAGGGAGCGAGGCCGAGCAGAACGAGATGCTGGGCAGGCTCCGCGACATCTGTGCCCGGTTCGATCCGGTGAGCATGCGGGTTTCCCAATCGGCCGAGGATTCCGCAGCGATCTGGAAGGGCAGGAAATTCGCCTTCGGCGCCATCGGCCGCCTCAGCCCGGATTATCTCTGCATGGACGGCACGATCCCGACGAGCCGGCTGGCCGAGGTGCTGAAGCGGATCGGCGCGATGAGCGCGGAGTACGGTCTTCCCGTGGCGAATATTTTTCATGCGGGCGATGGGAACCTGCATCCGCTTATCATGTTCGATGCCAACGATCCGGAGAGCTTTCGTAAGGCGGAGGCATTCGGCGCGGCGATTTTGCGGCTTTGCGTCGAGATGGACGGCTGTCTGACCGGCGAGCATGGCGTGGGCATCGAGAAGCGCGATTTGATGCAAGTACAGTTTTCCGCAGCCGAGCTTGCCCAGCAGCGGCTGGTCAAGGAAGCCTTCGACCCCGGCTGGCTGCTCAATCCCTCCAAGGTATTCCCGCTGGAGGGTGTTACCGCCGCGGCATGATCGCCCCCGAGGACGAGCCCGGCATCGCGGCGGCGATTGCCGAAGCCGCCGGCCCGCTGCTGGTGCAGGGCAATGGCAGCAAGGCCGGAATGCTGCGGCCGGTGCAGGCGGCGGAGACGCTTTCCACCATGAATTTGCAGGGTGTTCGCCTTTACGCGCCAAAGGAACTCGTGCTTTCGGTAGGGGCCGGTACCAGGCTGAACGAGGTTGAAGCGCTGCTCGCGCGAAGCGGCCAGCATCTGATCGCCGAGCCTTCGCATTTCTTCGGGCAGGCGCAGACCATCGGCGGCATGGTGGCCAGCAACTTTTCCGGCCCGAGGCGGGTGATGTGGGGTGCGATGCGCGACCATGTGCTGGGCCTGCGGGTCGTGAACGGCAAAGGCGAGATTTTGAAATTCGGCGGCCGGGTGCTGAAGAACGTGACCGGGCTTGATTTGTGCAAGCTGCTCACCGGCAGTTACGGCACGCTCGGGGTGATCACCGAAATAACGCTGAAAGTGCTGCCCAGGCCGGAAGCGACCGGCACGGTGCTGCTGCGCGGGCTCGATGCGCAAGCCGCCGTCCGGGCCATGGCGGCCGGACTTGGGTCACCTTATTCGGTTTCCGCCGCCGCGTATTTGCCCCGGCGGCAGGCTACGGCGCTCCGGATCGAGGATTTCGGACCTTCGGTACAATACCGGTGCGAGAAGCTGGCATCGGCGCTGCGCGATTTCGGTTCGGGGGAGATTCTGGATACGGCGATGAGCGAGGCGTTCTGGCGCGGGGTTCGCGACGCCGCGATGCTGCCTGAGGGCGAGGCGGTGTGGCGTGTCTCGGTCCCGCCCTCGGCCGGCGCGCGTGTGCTGGCGGCGGCCGAAGCAGTGGGAGCGGAGGGTTTTCTGGATTGGGGCGGCGGGCTGGCGTGGCTTTCCGGCCCGGCCGAGCCGGCCGCGCATGAGGCCATCTGTGCCGCGGCCCGGGCGGAAGGCGGCGTGTGGTGGCTGTTGCGCGCGCCCGCGGCCATGCGCGCCGTGGTGGCGGTGGTACCGGACGAGGCGCCGGCGCTGGCGCGAATTTCCGCCCGCGTGCGGCAGAGTCTCGACCCGCACGGGATTTTGAATCCCGGACGGCTGCGGGCCACCTGAACCATGCGGACGAATTTCACCCCCGAACAGCTCGCCGTGCCGGAAATCGCCCTGGCCAATGATATCTTGCGCCGCTGCGTGCATTGCGGCCTATGCACCGCCACGTGCCCGACCTTCGTGACACTGGGCGACGAGCGCGACAGCCCGCGCGGGCGCATATACCTGATCAAGGACATGCTGGAGCAATCCCGCGCGGCGGGGGAAACGGAGGCAAGGCATCTCGACCGCTGTCTTTCCTGTCTCTCCTGCATGACGACCTGTCCGTCCGGCGTGGATTATATGCACCTGGTCGATCATGCGCGGGCGCATGTGGAAAAGACCTACCGGCGGCCCTGGGCGGACCGGGCGCTGCGCGGGGCGCTCGCGGCGATTCTGCCTTATCCCGGCAGGCTGCGCTTTGCGCTCGGCCTCGCGCCGCTGGCTCGCGCGTTCGCGTTTCTGCTGGCGGCCGCCGGCCCGACGGGGGAGCGGCTTCGGGCCATGCTGGCGCTGGCGCCGCGCGGTGGCGTCGCAGGGCGTGCCCCGGCGGAACCGTTGCGGCCGGAAGGCGAGCCGAAAGGCCGGGTCGGGCTGCTTTCGGGCTGTGCGCAATCGGTGTTGGCGCCGGGGATCAATGGCGCTGTCATCCGGCTGCTGACCCGGCTTGGCTATGCGGTAGTCCCGTCCTCGGCCGGCTGCTGCGGTGCCCTTGCCCAGCATATGGGACGGCACGAGGAGGCGGTTGCGGCGGCGCGGCGCAATGTGGCGGCCTGGGCGGATGAGCGGCGGGGGGCGGGCCGAGGGACGGGGCTGGAGGCGATCGTCACCAGCACGTCGGGCTGCGGGACGGTACTCAAGGATTACGGCTTTCTGCTGCGCGATACGGCGGAAGCCGGAGAGGCCGCCGAGACTTCCGTCCTCGTGGCCGATATTTCGGAATTTCTGTTGCGCGCGGGCTATCTGCCCACGGGCATGGCGCCCAGGCTCACCGTGGCCTACCACGCGGCATGCAGTTTGCAGCATGGGCAGGGAATCACCGAGGCCCCGAAGATCTTGCTGCGCAAGGCGGGTTTTGTGGTGGTGGAACCGAAGGACGCGCATCTCTGCTGCGGTTCCGCCGGCACCTATAATATACTGCAACCGGAAATCGCCGGCGAATTGCGGCGGCGCAAGCTGGAAGCGCTGCGCGCGACCGCCCCGGACGTGATCGCCGCGGGGAATATCGGCTGCCTGACGCAACTGGCGGGCGGCGGCATTCCCACCGTGCATGTGGCGGAACTGCTGGACTGGGCCGCGGGTGGGCCGAGGCCGGAAGCTATTTCCCCATCGCTGTCAGCATGAAGCGCTTTTTAAGACGCGGCATGCGGTTGACAGCGGCAAGCCCCGCATCCCGCGCCAGGCGGATGGCCGGGTTATCGGTGGAAAAAAGGCGATCCAGCAAATCGGTTGCCGCAAGCATGGCGAGATTGGCCGGCCGGCGCGCGGCCTGGTACGCGGCGAGTAACGGCGGCGCGCCCGGGTCCTCCGCCGTGTCGATCAACGCCGCCAGCGCCAAGGCATCGCGCAGGCCGAGATTGAGGCCCTGGCCGGCGATCGGGTGGATGCCGTGCGCGGCATCGCCCACCAGCGCCAGGCGCTGCGCCGTGTACCGCGCCGCGTGCATCGCCGAGAGCGGATAGCTCCACCGCTTTCCGACCGGCCGGATCCCGCCAAGATAAGGGCCGAGCCTTCTGGCCAGTTCCGCGCCGAAGCGGGGATCATCCAGAAGCTTCAGCCGCGCGGCGATTTCCGGGCGCTCGGTGAACACGATGGCGGAGAGGTTGGGTTCTTCTTCCGTGCCGGACATGGGAAGCTGGGCGAATGGCCCGCCGGGAAGAAAATGCTCCAGCGCCAGGCCGTGATGCGGCTTTTCATGCGCGATCGCGCAGACCACGGCCGATTGCCGGTAAGGGATGCGGGTGACCGGGATGCCGGCTTCGGCACGCAGCTGGCTGTTGCGCCCGTCCGCGGCGATGACGAGCCGGGCGGAAAATTCCCGCCCGTCCCGGGCGCGCAGGCAAGCGGCGTGTTGATTCCGAACGACGTCGAGCCGTTCCGGGGCCAGGAGCAGAATGTTCGGATCCTGGTGGAGCCGGTGGTTGATGGCGATGCGCAGGGATCGGGCCTCGATGATCCAGCCGAATGGGTCGTTGCCGACCGCGCGATGGTCGAAATGGAGTTGCAACGGGGAAGCCGGGTAGCCCGGCTTGCCGTCGGTAACCCGGATGTCGAGGATCGGGCAGGGCGGATAGGGCAACGCCGGCCACAATCCCGCGGCTTCCAGCAGCGGCCGGGAGCCGGCGGCGATGGCGTAGGCGCGTCCGTCGAAATCCGGAT
>JAJYAF010000153.1 GCA_021779655.1 Pseudomonadota bacterium | reverse complement strand
GAGCTGGCGGGCAGCGGTTTCGCCACGGCAACCGACCTGGCCGACTGGCTGGTGCGGGTGCTTGGCATGCCTTTCCGCGATGCGCATCATGTCACCGGGCGGATCGTGGCACTGGCCGAGGCCAATGGGGTTGGCCTGGCCGATCTGCCGCTGGCGGATATGCAGGCGGTCGAGCCGCGCATCACGGCGGAAATCTACAATGTGCTGACGGTCGAGGCCTCGGTGGCCTCGCGTGTGAGCTACGGCGGAACGGCGCCGGCGAATGTGGCGGCGGCGGCGCGGAAATGGCTGGAGGCGCTGGCATGAAACTGTTGTTGTCGGCTTTGCTGATCGGCCTGGCGCTGGCCGGCTGCGGCCGCAAGGGCGCGCCAAGCCCGCCCGGTCCGGCGGCCGATATCACCTATCCGCGCACCTATCCCTCGCAATGAGCACGCCCCCGTACCCCCTCGCGCCAGGCCGGGAGGACCGGGAGGCTGAGCCGGACCTCGCGGCGCTGCTGGCCGCGCGCCCGGCTTTCGCCATGCACGCCCAGGATGGCCTGTGCTTTGAGGATGTGCCGCTGAACGCGGTGGCCGATGCCTATGGCACGCCGGTTTGGGTTTACGGCGCGGGCAGCATCCGCGCCCGTTATGCGGCCATCAGGCAAGCCTTTCAGCAAGCGGGGCTTGCCCCGCGTATTCATTACGCGGTGAAGGCGAACGATCATCTGGCCGTCCTCGCCCTGCTGCGGCGGGCGGGTGCCGGTGCGGACGTGGTGAGCCAGGGGGAATTCGCCCGGGCTATGCGCGCGGGCATCGCGCCCGGCGATATCGTGTTTTCCGGCGTCGGCAAAACCCCGGCGGAGCTTGCCGCGGCGCTGGCCGCCGGCATCGGGCAGATCAATGTGGAGAGCGCGGAGGAGCTTGCGATGCTCTCCGCCCTGGCCGGGCAGGCGGGCCGGACGGCGCGGATCGCGCTGCGGATGAACCCGGACGTGGATGCCGGCACCCATGCGAAGATCACCACCGGCCTGGCCGCCAACAAGTTCGGCATTGCCGCGGCGGATATTCCGGAACTCTTCGCGCACGCGGCGGGGCTGCCGAACATCGAGCCGCTCGGGCTCGCGCTGCATATCGGCAGCCAGATTCTCTCGCCCGCGCCCTATGCCAGGGCTTACGCCCGGGCGGCGGAAATGGTGCGCGGCCTGCGGGAGGCCGGGCAGCGGGTCGCGCTGCTCGATCTGGGCGGCGGTCTGGGCATCGGCTATCGCGACGAGCCGGGAATTTCCCTCGCCGCCTTTGCCCAGGTGGTGCGGCGCGAGCTGGGCGGGCTTGGCCTGCGCCTCATGCTGGAGCCGGGGCGCTACCTGGTTGGCCCGGCGGGGGTGCTGCTGGCCTCGGTGGTGCTGGAAAAGCGGGCGGGGGCCAAGCGCTTCGTGGTGCTGGATGCCGGGATGAACGACCTGCTGCGCCCCTCGCTCTATGACAGCTACCATGGCATTCTGCCGGTGGACCCTGTGGATTTCCGCAAGGCGCTCTCGCCCGCCGACGTGGTCGGGCCGGTTTGCGAGACCGGGGATATTTTTGCCGCCGGACGGCTGCTGCCGCCTCTCGCGCCAGGTGCGAAGCTCGCATTGCTCGATACCGGCGCCTATGGCGCGGTGATGAGCAGCGGCTATAATGCGCGTTTGCGCGCCGCCGCGGTGCTGCTGGATGGCGGGCATATCCACTTGATCACGCCCAGGCAGGAGATCGCGGCGTTATGGGCAGACGAGATCGTGCCGCCTCCCCTGAAATAAGGCTCCGCCGGCTGCGCCGGCGCGCCGCGTGGGGGATATGGACCGCGGGATTTGCGCGCGCCGTTGCCCCGTGCTGCGGCATCCTGCTTGCCTATTGCGTCGCCGCGTTGTTCGGCTTCGGCTCGGCCTTAACGTTTCCCTTCGTGGCGCTGCTCGCCGCGATGGCGCTGGGCCATGGGCTGAAGCGGCTGCGCTGGGCGGGCCGGGAAGCAGTGGATCGCAGGATCGAGCGCGTCTCCGGCTTGCGGCACCGGCCGCTCGCCGTGCTGGAGGATGCGCCGGAGGACAATTCGGAGATTTCGGCGGCGCTCTGGCGGCTGCACCGGCGCCAGGCGGCGGCGGCGCTGCGGTGGGCGCGGGGCGGGTGGCCGGTGACGGACGCCGCGCTGCACGATCCCTACGCGCTGCGTGGATTGCTGCTGCTCTTACTGGTGACCGGCGCGATCATCGCCGGGCCAGCGGGAATGCCCCGGCTTGCCGCGGCTTTCAAACTCCCGGCCTGGCCCTTCACCGGCCCGCAGGTGAACGCCTGGATCACCGCGCCCGGCTATGCCGGCACGCCGCCGCTGCTTCTGCTGCCGGGGCATGATCCCACAGTGCTGGCGGGCAGCCGTCTGAGCGTGGTGGTGGACGGGGCGGGCCGCCGGCCCGCCGCCTTTCTCGACGGCGGACCCCTTCGTCTCGATGGTTCGGCCGCGCAGGGCTTTCGCGCCGAGGCGGTTTTGCGTGTCTCCGGCAGGTTCACCCTTGGGACATGGTGGCGGCGGCTGGCGGCCTGGAAGATAACCGTTCTGCCGCCGGCGGCACCGGGGCTGTGGATGCGCCAGCCACAGGCGATCAACCACCTGCTGCTGATCGGCTGGCGCGCGCGGGACCGTTACGGCCTGGTTTCCCTCAAAGCGACACTGGCGCCGGCGGGCCGGCAAGGCGCGCTGGCGCAGAGCCTGCCATTGCCCCTGGACGGCCCGGCGCCGCTGGACGCGGACGGGCTGGCCCGGCTGGATATCGCCAATTCCCCTTACGCCGGCCTGCCCGTGAACGTGACGCTGACGGCGCGCAATCTGGCGGGTGTGGAAGGCAGCGCGGGGCCGATGCGCGTTTTGCTGCCCCCGGTGGATTGGCGGGATAAAACGGCCGCCCTGCTGGCGGCGCTGCGCCAGCGCCTGACGCTGGCGCCGGTGGATGCGGCGGCGCCCGGGCAGGCGTTGCAAAAGCTCGCGACTGCGCCGGCCAGCCGGATTTCCGCCTCCGCCGACGTGCAAATGGCGTATCTGGCGCGGCGGATGCAGGCTGGCAAAATTTCGGCCGATGCGGCCCAGGCGCGCCTGGGCCGCCTGGCGGCGGAGGTGGAGGAGGGGCCGGACTACGCGCCTGCGCGGGCGCTCATGGCGGCGGACCAGGCATTGGAGCAGGCGCTGCGGCAGGGGCTGGAAGGCAGGCCGCCCGACGATAGCCGCCTGCAAGCCCTGCTGACGGCGATGCAAGAGGCGCTGGCCCGGCATTTGCAGGCATTACAAGGGATGCGGCAGGGCCAGGGCGCCCCGGATGTGCCGCCACTGGGCGGGACAATCGGTCTCGGCATGCTCGAACAGATGGCCCGGCAGATTGCGCGGGATGAAGCCGGTGGCCGCGCCGCCAGGGCACAGGCGGAGCTGAACCGGCTGGAACAGCTGCTGAACGCCTTGCAGTCGGCAACGCCCATGACGGCCGAGCAGGCAAAAAACGCGGCGGCCTCCGCCGAGGCCGCGCGGGTGTTGAGCGGGATTACCCGTGATGAATCGGCGCTGCTGGACCAGACCAACCAGGGCGATGGCTCGCCCCAGGCTCAGGCTGTGCTGCGGGAGCGCCTGGCCGGCGTAAGCGGCAAGCTTGCCCAAGCCGGTGTTTCGCTGCCTGGCCTGGACCAGGCGGCCGGGGCGATGCGGGCGGCGCAAGCCGCGCTGGCGCGGCAAAGTACCGGCGCCGCCATGACGGCGGAGGGCACGGCGATCGCGGCTTTGCAAAACGCGCAGGCAACGCTTGCCAAATCCCGGCAGGGCATGTTCCTCCAGGAGGAAACGGCCCCCGGCGCGGCCGGTGCGCCGGGCGGGCTGGGCGGCGCGCCGGACGAGGAATCGATCCCCGGCCTGCTGCCCTCCGGGAACAGCGCCGCGGAGGCGATCCAGCGGCAGATCATCCATAACGATGGCAATCCGGCGTTGCCGGCCGGCGCGCATCGCTATTACCATCGCCTGCTCGACGGATACGGGCCGTGAGCTTCGCCACGGAAATTTTCCGGCATGGTGCGCTGGCCCGCGCTTGAAGCGGACCTTCCTTCGGAATCGTGAAACAGCACGAAAATTTACGAGTATTTAGCTTTATTGGCGCAGTCTTCGTGATCGTTACGAAACTGGTCATGAACGGCGATATCACGGCTATCCGTGTAGAAATCTTGAAAGGGATGCCGTGACGCTTTCCTGTCCCCCTGTCGGACGCAGCCTCCCGCGGGCTGATACCGGTTGGGTTGTTAACATCTTCTTTCGCTTCGCGTCCGGCGCCGGCGGCGCCGCAGAGCCTGACGAGCCTGTCGTCTGCAATCCCATCGGCCGGCTATGAAAAGGGCAGTCTCACTTTGGGAAGCTCAGCGCAAGGCACCAGATCATGAAGCGTCTTTCATTGCGAACGCCCGTTCCGGATGAGGCGGCCGAAATGGCATGAACGACCGCCAGATTGCTCACGGGGACGCGGACGCGATGGACTTAACGGTCGCGCCGGCCGGCGCGCCGGTGTCCTGGACGTTGCTCATCGTCGACGATGATACGGCGGTGCACCGGGCGGTTTCCCTCGCCCTGGCGGATATCGAATATCTCGGCCGAAGGCCGCATTTTCTCAGCGCCTATTCGGCGGCGCAAGCGCGAGCGATTCTGCGCGACAACGGCGATGTCGCGGTCATCCTGCTTGGCGCCGCCATGGAATCGGACGATGCGGGGCGGCGGCTCGTTCAATATATGCGGGAAGTGCTCAATCTGCGCGCCACGCGCGTTATCATCCTGTACGCCGAACAATCAGGTCCCGAACCGGACCATGACACGTTCCTGCCATACGATATCCATGATTATAAGGCCAGGACCGAACTGATGAAGACGCGCCTGTTCACGGCCGTGGCCGCAGCCTTGCGCGGCTACCGGCAGCTTCGCAATCTCGAAATCATCCGCAATGGGCTACGCCAGGTTCTCGATGCTACATCGTTTCTGTACGAGAGCCATTCGTTTGCCTTATTCGCAGACGGCCTGGCAACGCAGCTTTCCGCCATCCTCGTCTCCGACGCGCATGGTATTTTATGCGCGCAAGCTGTGGCGGGGCCGGCAGATGGATGGCGCATTCTGGCCGGAAGCGGCCGCTTCCACGGCTTGTCCGGCGCGGCTCCGGATTCGATGCCGGGGCCTGAAATAAGCGCGCGGATGCGGACCGCGTCCGAACGCGAAAGCCATGTGTTCGGTGCCGGCTGGGCGGCGCTCTGCTTCAGGACGGATAAGCAACGGAATGTCGTGGTATACGCCGAACATGGCAAGCCGTTCAATGAATCCGATCTCTCCCTGCTGGAGACTTTCGGACGTAATATCGCAACGGGATACGAGAACCTGGAGATCCACCGACAGCTTCAGGACGCCAAAGCGACGCTGGAGCAGCGCGTGCGCGAGCGCACGCGGGCGCTGGCTGAAAGCGAAAATCATTTGAAGCAGTTGAAATCGGCGGTTGAGCAAAGCTCCGCGGCCATCGTGATCGTGGATCAGGCCGGAATCATCAACTATGCCAATCCGGCGGCCGCGCGCACGAGCGGGTATAGCATGGAAGAATTATTGGGCCGGCGTAGCGATGCGTTCCGTTCCCCCCTCACGTCGCATCCCGACAACCGCGCCATCTTGCGAAAGCTGCGAAGCGGTGAGAACTGGCGCGGCGAAGTGCAGCTCCGGAGCAAGGAGAACACCTCGCATTGGGTGGATTATTCCGTTTCGCCGGTGATCGACGATAATGGCGTAATCACGAATTATGTTGTGGTCATGGATGAGATTTCGGACCGCAAGAAGCTCGAAGCCGAATTACGCCATCTCGCCACGGTGGATCCGCTCACCGGGCTGTTCAACAGGCGCGCAGATCGGA
>JAJYAF010000152.1 GCA_021779655.1 Pseudomonadota bacterium | reverse complement strand
GCGCGGCTCCAGCACCGCGCCGGAGAGGGTATGCGCGCCGACCTCGCCCGCCTTCTCCACCACGCAGACCGAGATTTCCGGGTTCAGCTGCTTGAGCCGGATGGCGGCCGACAATCCTGCCGGTCCCGCCCCCACGACAAGCACATCGAAGGCCATGCTCTCGCGCGGGCCAAGCTGCTCTGACATCCATCCTGCTCCTGGTTCTTATTGCGTGGGCCGGACTATACGAACGCCACCGCCGTTGCGTAAAGTGCGGGCATCCCAGCGAATGGCGCGAATGTGAACAGGCTGACACCCCCCGAGTCGAGATCCCCGGCGGCGGAAAACGCCCAGAAGACCGCCCAGGGAATTACCCAGGGAGTTGCCCAGCAGATCGCCCTGCAAATCGCCCTGCAAATCGCGTGGGGCGCGGATGAATACCTGCTGGATTCCCCGCTCAACCGCCGGCAGCCCGCGCGAGTGACGGTTGAGCGGGCGCCGGTTGAGCGGGCGCCCGTTGAATCGCGCGCCGAACCGCCGGCAGCCGCGCCCCGCCCCCGCCCGGCCGCCGCCGCATTGCCCGCCGGGCCGGCGCAGGCGGCGGAACTCGCCGCCGCCTGCGCGACGCTGGAAGCGCTGAGAGCCGCGATGGACTCCTTCACCGGCTGCGCGCTGCGCGACACCGCTACCCGGCTGGTCTTTGCCGATGGCCCGGACGATGCGAGGATCATGTTCATCGGTGAGGCGCCCGGCGCCGAGGAAGACCGCATCGGCCGCCCCTTCGTCGGCGCCGCCGGGCAGTTGCTGGACAAAATGCTGGCCAGCATCGGGCTGGACCGTGAAACCGTGCGGATCGTGAACGTGGTGCCCTGGCGGCCGCCCGGCAACCGCGCGCCCACGGAAACCGAAATCGCCCTCTGCCTGCCGTTTCTGCATCGGCATATCGCGCTGCTCAAGCCCTCCTGCGCGGTGCTCCTGGGCGGCGTCCCGGCCAAGGCCCTGCTGCCCTCGCCGCTCGGCCAAAGCGGCATAACCCGGCTGCGCGGGCATTGGCGGCAGTTGCAGGTGCCCGGGGCCGATCTCCCGGTCGCCTGCCTGCCCACCTACCACCCGGCCTATCTGCTGCGCACGCCAGGCGCCAAAAAGGCCGCCTGGCACGACCTGCTGTCGCTGCGGCAGCGGCTCGAAACCGGCGAATCCACATTAAATTAACGTCATAATAACATCTGACGATCCTTAACCGGCGAGATCGCCAGCATTATCGCAAAATTGCGACTATTCTCATGAATAGCCCTTGCCTCACCGGCCCTGGACGTATACCGCCTCGGCCATGCGCGGAGCCTTGCAAAAGCTCGCCCGCCCGAACACCGCGAAGATTGGCCTCGCCACCGCCGTGTTGCTTGCCCTCAACGCCATGCCGGCAGCGGCGGCGTGGGCAGGTTCCCCGATTCCGGGGGACGGAGCGGCGTTTCACCCCCCAGCAGCAATTCCGGCCGGTACGGGTTCGTCCGATTCGGGTCCAGCCGCCATGGGCGGGGATACCGCCGTCGCCTATGCGGTGCCGCGCGGCGCGCTCGGGCCGGACGTGGAAATCGTGCTGCCGCAGCCTCTGCCGCCCGGCGCGGTCGCGCAATACCGCCGGATCATGGCGCTCCAGGCGCGAGGCGCGTACCCGCAGGCCGACACGCTTATCGGCCGGTTGCAGGACACCAGCCTGCTCGGCCCCATCCTCGCGGACCGTTACCTGAGCGCGGGGTATATCGCCTCCGTGTCCGAGCTTACATCCTGGCTCGCGCAATATGGCGGCCAGCCTGCCGCGCCGGCCATCTACGCGCTGCTGCGGCGGAAATCGCCGCAAGCGGCGCGTGCCCTGCCGGCGCCGGGCCTTGCCCTGCTGCCGGAGACCGTGCTCGCCCCCGCCGGCGCGGCCAGGCCGTCGGCAGCGCGGGAAAACCCTGCCTGGCGGAACGCCTTCGCCCATGGGCTCGCCGCGTGGCAGCGGGGCGAGATTCCGGCGGCCGGGCTCGCGTTCGTCCACGCCGCGGCCATGGCCAGGATCTCCGACGACGATCGCGCCGCCGCCGATTTCTGGGCCGCCCGCGCGATGCTGCGGCTTCAGCGCCCGGACGAGTACTTGAACTGGCTGGCCCGGGCGGCCACGGCCGGTGATACGTTCTACGGCATGCTGGCCAGCCGCCTGCTGGGCGCGGATTCGGGCGCCGGCGGCACCGCCCCCCTGCTCACGGAAGCCGATATCACCGCGGTGGACGCGATTCCGAACGGCCATCTCGCCTTCGCCCTGCTGCAAATCGGCGCCACCGGCCAGGCGGCGGCGGCGCTGCGGACCCTATGGCCGGAAATCAAGGACTATCCCGGCTTCGCCCGTTCCGTCATGACCGTGGCGGCCCATGCCGGTCTCATGGATGTGGCTATCGCCGTCGCCGGCCAGACGGGCGCGGAAGACAACGCCATAGCCGATGCCCGCCTGCCGCTTCCCGCCCTGCATCCCGATGGCGGCTTCACCGTGGATCCGCCGCTGGTCTATGCGCTCACCCGCACCGAATCCGGCTTCGACGCGCAGGCCGTCTCGGCGGCGGGCGCGCGCGGGCTGATGCAGCTGATGCCGGTCACGGCGCGGTTCATCGCGCAAAGCCAGGGCATCGCGGGCGCGGCCGGCGATCCTTCGGCCAATCTGGCGCTGGGGCAAGGCTATCTCCGCTACCTCAGCGATCAGCCGGGCATCGGCGACAATCTGCTCGCCATTCTCGCCAGCTACAACGCCGGGCCGAACGCCGCCACCGGCTGGTATGGCAGGCCCGGGACGGAGCGTGACCCGCTGCTGTTCATCGAGACGATCCCGAACGACGATACCCGCCGTTTCGTCCGCCAGGTGCTGGCGGATAGCTGGATCTACGCGGAGGAAATCGGCCTCAAGCCGCGCAGTCTGGACGAGATCGCGGAGGGCGGTTTCCCCCGCCTGTCCGGCCCCGGCACGCTGGCGGATGCTGCGCTGCGGTAGCGCGGCGTGGCGCGGCGGCCTATAAGCGCCCTGTCCAACAGCATCGGGGATTCCGCCATGACCAAAACCGCACCCAAGATCACGGTCACCGCCCTGCCCGGCGATGGCATCGGGCCGGAGGTGATGGCCGCGACCTTCCGGATATTACAGGCGGCCGGCGCCCCGATCGAATGGGAGATGGCGGAGGCCGGCGCACAGGTCTTCAAGAAAGGCCTTGCCACCGGGGTGCCGCGCGAAACCCTGGACAGCATCGCCCGCAACCGGCTGGCGCTGAAAAGCCCGCTGGAGACACCGGTTGGCTACGGCGAGAAATCCGCCAATGTCACCTTGCGCAAATATTTCGAGCTCTACGCCAATATCCGCCCGGTCCGCGAACTGCCCGGCGTCATCACACCGTTTTCCGGGCGCGGGATCGACATGGTGATCGTCCGGGAGAACGTGGAGGACGTTTATGCCGGCATCGAGCACATGCAGACCACCTCGGTCGCGCAATGCCTGAAGCTGATGACAGCGCCCGGCTGCGAGCGCGTCATCCGCGCCGCCTTCGCCCTGGCCCGGGCCGAGCAGCGGCGGAAGGTGACCTGCGCCACCAAGGCGAACATCATGAAGCTCACCGAGGGCACGATGAAGCGGGTGTTCGAGAAGGTCGGCCCGGAATACGCGGAATTCAAACAGGACCATATCATCATCGACAACTGCGCCCACCAGCTGGTGGTGGCGCCCGAACAGTTCGACGTGATCGTCACCTCCAACATGAACGGCGACATCATCTCGGATCTCGCGGCCGGCCTCGTCGGCGGGCTGGGCATCGCCCCCTCGGCCAATCATGGCGACCATGCCGCGATCTTCGAGGCGGTGCACGGCTCCGCCCCGCAGATCGCCGGCAAGGGGCTTGCCAATCCCACCGCGCTGCTGGGCGCGGCCATCATGCTGCTGCGGCATATCAGCGCCTTCGCGGTGGCCGAGAAGATCGAGCAGGCCCTGTTCATCACGCTGGCCGAGGGAAAGAACCTCACCGGCGATCTCTCGCCGCGCGGCCATGGCGTGGGCACCGACGCCTATACCGACCAGCTCATCGCTAATCTCGGGCGCACCTCCAATCTCCCCTCCCGCACCTACCGGCAGATCGAACTCACCGCCTGGCCAGAACTCACCGCGCATAGCGAGCCGAATTCCCGTGAACTCGTGGGGATCGACGTGTTTCTGGAAAGCGATCTGGGCGCCGAGGCGCTCGGAAAAATGCTGGAAGCGATCGCCGAGGACACGCCCTTCCGCTTGAACAGCGTCTCCAACCGGGGGGTGCAGGTCTATCCGCCAACCGGCGGGCAGACCTTCCTGGTCGATCACTTCGCCTGCCGCTTCTTGCTGAAGCATCCGATCCCGCTCACCCAGTCGAGCGCCAACGGGCAGCCGGAGATCAGCTATCTGGTGCAGCGTATCGGCGCGAAATTCACCTGGATGCATATCGAGAAACTCCAGGCATTCGACGGCAAGGACGCCTTCGAGCGGCCCCAGGGCGAAGGCTGACCGCGCCGGATCAAAGGTTTATACCAATCCGCGAAGACGCGGATTGGTATGCGCGCGGGGTTGGCGGGGCGGCCGCGCGCGAAATCAAAGGTTTATACCAATCCGCGAAGACGCGGATTGGTATGCGCGCGGGGTTGGCGGGGCGGCCGCGCGCGAAATCAAAGACTTATACCAGCCCGCCGCCGAACCCGAAGAGTCGATGAAAAACCGGGGCTGGTATAGATAAGGTCATGCCATCCGATGCCGCCGCCGCTCCCGGCGGTGCCCGCCTGCTCCTGCGCCACAAGCCTTTCGTGCTTTTCTCGCTGGGCCGCGTCTGCTCCACGCTTGCCTACCAGATGGGCGTCGTCGCGGTCGGCTGGCAGGTCTATGCGCTCACCCGCAGCGCCTTCGATCTCGGCCTGCTCGGGCTGTGGCAGTTCCTGCCGGTGGCATTGCTCACCTTCGCGGCCGGCCACGCGGCCGATCGCTACGCGCGCAAGCAATTGCTGCAAGCCTGCCAGCTTGTCGAAGCGCTGGTTGCCCTGCTGCTCGGCTGGGGCAGCTTGGCCGGATGGCTCACGGTGGGAGAGATCTTCCTTGCGGTGATGCTCTTCGGCGCGGCGCGCGCCTTCGGCAGCCCGGCCAGCGCGGCGATGGTCCCCGGCGTGGTGCCCGAAGGGCTGTTGCAGGAGGGCACCGCCCTGGCAAGCGGCGCGTTGCAACTCTCCAGCATCGCCGGGCCGGCTCTGGGCGGGATCGCCTACGCGTTTTCTCCCGCCGCGCCTTACGGGCTGATGGCGGCTCTGTGGCTGCTGGCCTGCCTGCTCAACGGCGCGATCGCAATGGACCGCCCGGTCGCGCCGAAAGAGCCGCCCAGCCTTGCCGCGCTTTTCGCCGGCGTGGGCTTCGTGCGGCGCCATCCCGCCATGCTCGGCACGATCTCGCTCGATCTATTTGACGTGCTGCTGGGCGGCGCCACCGCGCTGCTGCCCATTTACGCCCGCGACATTTTCCATGCCGGCCCGTGGGGCCTGGGCCTGTTGCGCGGGGCGCCGGCCATCGGCGCCCTGATCGCCACCCTGGCCCTCGCCCGCTTTCCACTGCGCCGGCGGGTGGGCCGGCGTATGTTCCAGGCGGTCATCCTGTTCGGGTTTGCAACCATCCTGTTCGGCCTGTCGCGCAGCTTCATCCTTTCGCTGATCGCCCTGTTCGTCACGGGCGCGGCGGATACGGTAAGCGTGGTCATCCGGCTTTCCCTGGTGCAGCTCGCCACGACGGAGGGCATGCGCGGCCGTGTCAGCGCCGTGAACTTCCTGTTCATCAACGCCTCGAACCAGCTGGGAGAAATGGAAAGCGGGTTCACCGCCGCGCTGATGGGCGCGGTAGCGGCGGTGGTGCTGGGCGGCGCCGGCACCGTGCTGGTGGCGCTGCTGTGG
>JAJYAF010000151.1 GCA_021779655.1 Pseudomonadota bacterium | reverse complement strand
ACCAGAGGGACCACCCCGGCGGCCAGCAGGGCGTTGATCTGCGGCACGAAAATCTGCCCCTCTTCGAGTTCGCTGGTGTGGCGGATCTCCATTCGCGGCAGCAGACCCATCTGCACGCACATGCGCGCGACGGAATAGGCCCCGCTGATCACCGCCTGGCTGGCGATTACGGTCGCGATGGTCGCCAGGACGATCATCGGCGCCCGCAACACATGCGGCGCCAGTTTGTAGAACGGATTGTCGGCGGCAGAGGGCTCGCTGATCACCAGCGCGCCCTGGCCGAAATAGTTCAGCACCAGACAAGGCAGCACGAAGAACAGCCAGCTGGCCCGGATGGGCCTGCGGCCGAAATGGCTCATATCGGCGTAAAGCGCCTCGGCGCCGGTGACCGCCAGCACCACCGCGCCCAGCGCGATGAAGGCGATCCGGTCGTGCCGGACGATGAAGGCCAGGCTGTAATACGGGTTCAGCGCCTGCAGCACGAAAGGATGCCGCAGAATCTGGTTCAATCCCAGCACCCCGATGGTGAGGAACCATAACGCCATGATCGGACCGAAGGCGCGCCCAACCGCGTGCGTGCCGTGCCGCTGCACCAGAAACAGCCCGGCAATGACGACGAGCGCCACCGGCAGAACCAGATGGGAAAGCCCCGGCGAGACAACCGTGATGCCTTCCACCGCCGAGAGAATGGAAATCGCCGGGGTTATCACCCCGTCGCCGAAGAACAGTCCAGCGCCCACAATGCCGATGATGCCGAGGATCTCGCGCGTCCGCCTGCTGCGCGCCACCCTGCCGCCCAGTGCCATCAGCGAAAGCGTGCCGCCTTCGCCGTTATTGTCGGCCCGCATGATGAAGGTGACGTATTTAAGGGTCACCACGATCAGGAGCGCCCAGAAGATCAGCGAAAGCAGGCCGAAAATATCGCCATACCTGAGGCCGCTGCCCTGGAAATAGCCAAGCGATGCCTGCAAGGCATAGAGCGGGCTGGTGCCGATATCCCCATAGACGACACCCAGCGCCCCCACCAGCGCGCCCAGGCGCAGCCGCGACCGGGCTTGCGCGTCAGCCTTCATTGACAATCCTCATGCGATGAAAGGGATTCCGCTTGCCGGTTTGGCCGGGGCCGGGTGATCCATTGCCTTCATGAACGCCTCGCCATTGCCCAGGCTTAGACTGTTTGGCCGCCGCCCGGCAAGCGGCGCCCTGGGTTCAGGAACCGGCGGCCGGCCGGGGCAGCAGCAGATAGAGGCTGCCGCTCTGGTGCATTCGTCCGGCCACTGCCTCGGCCGCGCCGCCGGCGCCGAAGAACAGATCCACCGACTCCGCGCCATGAATCCCGCCGCCCGTATCCTGCGCCACTGTCAGGCGGTCAAGCGGCGCGCCGGTTGCGGGGTCCGTCGTCGCGACGAATACCGGCGTGCCAAGCGGAATATCCGCCTGGTCCACGGCCAGCGAGCGCCCGGCCGTCAGCGGTACGCCCAGCGTGCCCGGCGCGCCTTGATCGTCCGGCAGCGGCCCGAGCGGGCGCATGAACACGTAGCGGGCGTTCTGCTCCATGATCGCCCGCGCCTCGTCCGGATTGGCCTTCAGCCAGGCGCTGACCGCCTGGAAGCTCACCTCGGAGGACTGCATATAGCCTTCCGCGACCAGGATGCGGCCGACCGGTGTATAGGGCTGGCCGTTCTGCCCATCGAATCCCACGCGCAAAGTCTTGCCGTTGGGCAGCAGAATCCGCCCCGAGCCCTGGATTTGCAGCATGAAGAGATCCACCGGGTCGGCCAGATAGGCCGTCACCGGCGCCTGCCGGTAGAGAGCGCCATCATCGATGGCGGCGCGCGGCAGCGTGGCCAGCGTCGGCTCGGCGGGCTTGGCGTAAAGCGGCACGCGATACCCTGGAGCAAGATTCTTGGAACCCGGATATTCCGGCTCGAAATAGCCGGTGATCAGCGCGTTACCGGCGATCCGGTAGGCTACGAAATATTGTTCGAAAAAGTTCTTTGCCGCCGCTTCGTCGTCCGGCGGCACGGCCGACGCGGCGGCGCAGGCGGCCTGCCACTGCCCGGCCTGCCCGGCGGTCTGCTCGCTGAGCCCGATACCGCCCAGATTCTGATCAGCCGGCATCACCACGATTGCTTTGCAGCCGCGCGTGAAGGCGGCGAGCGCGGGGGCGGTATCGTCGGCCTGCCAGCCGGGCAGCCGGGAAACCGCAACGGGGGCGAGCGTCGGCGCGCCGGGCGGCTGCACGATCTGCGGTGCAGACTGAACACAGCCCGCCAGCACGGCCAGCAGCGCCGCGCAACCCCACCACCGCTTCGTCATTTCAGCCGCTCCGCGCCGCGGCCAGCCGCCAGGTCGGGTCTTTCGAGCCTAATATCCGCTCGAAAGTCCATAAATCCACCAGCTCCGTCACCGCCGCCGTTCCGCTCACCGGATGGCCGGCGGTATCCAGCGTCAGGTTGATCTGGTCGGAGACGAACCGCACGATCACCGCCGCATGGTCGCCCATCAGCTCGGCGTCCTCGATCGTCACGGAGACGATCTTCTGGATCTCGGTGCGCTGGCGCTGCCCGGCCGCCTCGCGCGCCGTGATCGCCGCCTCGAAGGTGTGATAGACGTTCTCGTTCAAATTTGCCCGCAGTATCGCCCGGTCACCGTTGGCGAAGGCGGTGACGATCGTGCGGAAGGATTGCTCGGCGGTTTCCAGGAAACGGGGCGGATCGAAATGCGGGTCGGCGTTGACGATCCGCATCAGCTGCTGCCCCAAGGCCGAGCGCGGGTCCGGCACCGGCCGCGCCGGGGCGGCGGTGGCCTCGCCCTCGATCACCGGGCCGGCAGGGGACATCCGTCCCGGCGGGGCCGGCGGCCGCTCGAACCCCACACGCTTTCCCAGCACGCTGCGCAGCCGCAGGATCAGGAATACCGCGATGGCGCCGAACAGCACCAGCCCGATCTGTACCCCAGACCCATTCTGAAACACACTGGTTTGCACTTTTTCCCCTGGCGCTTCTAAAAACAAATCCACGATATACGTCCCGTCACGACATACGTCCCACCGCGGGCCCCGGCAACAGGCTCGCCGCGAACGTTAAGGAGCCTTCATGTTTCTGCTGCGCCACGGGCAGAGCCTCTTCAACCTTCATTTCACAAATACCCGCCGCGATCCCGGCATCGAAGACCCGGAACTCACCCCGCTCGGCCACGCACAGGCCGAAACCGCGGCGGCGTCCCTGGCCGGGGAAAAAATCACCCGTATCATCGTCTCCCCCTATACCCGCGCGCTACAGACCGTGCAGCCTTTTCTCAGGCACCATCCCGTTCCGGTGGACGTGATGGAGGAGGTGCGGGAGCGCTTCGCCTTCATCTGCGATATCGGCCGGCACCGCGACCTGCTGGCCGAAAGGTTTCCGCATCACCGCTTCGACCATCTGCCGGAACAATGGTGGCCCCCGGTGCGGGAGAGCGGGGCGGCAACCATCGCCCGCGCCAACCTTTTCCGCGCGCTGATGGCGTCCCGGCCCGATCACGAGACGACCCTGCTCGTCAGCCATTGGGCTTTCATTCTCGCGCTCACCGGCATCTCGGTGCCCAATGGCGAGTTGCTGACCTACGATCCCACGCAACCGCCACCGGAGGAAATCGTTTGGCGTCCATGAACGGGTCCCTGCTCGCGCCGGACGAGCCGCCGGCGTTCAGCGTCGAAAACCCCGCCGGTCGCGGCCCCGTGCTGTTCACCGCCGACCATGCCGGCAAGCGCATCCCGCGCGCCTTGGGTAGCCTCGGTCTTAAGGAGCCCGACCTCTCGCGCCATATCGCGTGGGATATCGGCATCGGCGGGGTTGCCACACTTCTCGCGAAAGCCCTGGATTCGCCCGCGATCCTGCAAACGTATTCACGCCTGGTCATCGACTGCAATCGCCGCCCCGAACTGCCCTCCGCCTATCCCGTGATCAGCGAGGCAACGCCCATTCCCGGCAACCAATCCCTGACCGAGGCCGAGAAACTCGCCCGCCGCGAAGCCATTTTCACGCCCTATCATAATGAGATCGCGCGGCGTACAGCCGGCAAAATCTACATCGCCCTGCACAGCTTCACGCCGGTATTTCTCGGGAAATCCCGGCCGATGCAGGCAGCGCTTCTGTATAACCGCAACCCCAGGCTCTCGCGCATCATGCTGGCGCTGCTGCGCCGGGAAGGCGACCTCACGGTGGCCGAAAACGACCCCTACGCGCTCTCGGACGAAACCGATTACGGCGTGCCCGTGCATGCCGAGCGTGCCGGTCTCGACTATCTCGAAATCGAAATCCGCCAGGATCTGATCGCCGACGAACGCGGTCAGGCCGCCTGGGCGGCGCGGCTTGCGCGCCTGCTGCCGGCCGCGCTCGCGGCTTTGTGACCCTCGGCCCTTGCCAAGGAGGCTGAACCGCGGGATGTGCGGCGCGCCGGCGGCCCGCCCGTGCAAACCGTAACCACCGCATGAGCGATCCCATGTTGCAACACGCCATAAACATCGTCACCGCCGCCGTGCTGGCGCTGCTCGCCCTGATCATGGGTGTGATCGGTATGGCCGACGCCATGCTTGCCACCCTGATGAGCGCGGCGGGCCTGCCGGCCAACCTCCAGGCCGCGCTGCTCATCGTCATCGCCCTGCTGCTCGTCATCCTGGCGCTGCGCGCCTTCGGCGGGGTGATCGGGCTGCTCCTGCTCGTGCTGCTCACGCTGTTCATCGCCCACCGGCTGGTCCCTGGCCTGCACCCCCTGCACCTGCCGTTTGCCCCGCAGCTGGTCCGGCCGGGCATGGTGCAGATTTGAAACGGGCCGGAAACCCCCAAACATGCAGGAAATAACCCAGGCTCACCGGGTGTTTTTTCTTGCGGGCGCCAGGCATTTCGGGCAACAGAAACCCGTCTGATCTCTTATTGTTAAGAAGATTGGTTTAGAAAAATATCTTTAACGATCGTTGGGGGCCGCGCTTTGCTGCGAGAGATCAAAAACCGCCTTCGCGCCTTGGTTCCGCCCATGCTCTTTTTGGGCATCACCGCGTATTTCGGCTGGAATGCCATGCATGGCTCCCGCGGGCTTGAGGCTCAGCACGTGCAACTCGCTCAACTCACCGCCGCGAAGCAGGCCTATGCGGCGACGGAGCAGGCGCTCGGCGCCTGGCAGATCCGCATCAATACCTTGAACGGCGCTTCGATTGCGGGAGACATGCTGGACAGCGAGGCGCGGCTGGTCCTCAATCTCGCGAACCCGGGCGATCTGGTTACCGGCCTGCCTACCGATCCGGCCAACAAATAGGCGTTTTTTCCGTTGGATAGGGTTATTTGTGGCTGAGGGGGCGGGCGTTCGGAAGCCTGATTTGCCATGAGAATAGCCGGGGAGAATAGCCGGGCCGGGCCGGGGAAACCGATTGGCCCGGAAATGGTTTATTTTTGTCCTCTCCATTGCATCATGGTCAAATCTCCGACGCGCACTTGCGCAGTGCCCGCCGAGCCGCGTAGCTAGCGCCCACCGCCTTAGCTCGACCTTTCCGATGGAGGAGTGACGCATGGCAGTCGCCACGCCAGACAAAACGGCCAGAAAAACCAGGAAGCCGCAGCCATCCATGGGCAGGGAGGAGCTGCTCAAAGCCTATGAAACCATGCTGCTGATCCGCCGGTTCGAGGAGAAGGCGGGCCAGCTTTACGGCATGGGCCTGGTCGCCGGGTTCTGCCATCTCTATATCGGCCAGGAGGCGGTGGTCGTCGGCATGCGGCATGCCATCAAGCCGGGCGATCTGGTCATCACCTCCTATCGTGACCACGGCCATATGCTGGCCTGCGAAATGGACCCCAAGGGCGTGATGGCGGAACTCACCGGCCGCGCCGCCGGCTATTCGCACGGCAAGGGCGGCTCCATGCACATGTTCAGCAAAGAGAAGGGCTTTTTCGGCGGCCACGGCATCGTCGGCTCGCAG
>JAJYAF010000150.1 GCA_021779655.1 Pseudomonadota bacterium | reverse complement strand
CGCCTGATAGAGATTTTCCGCCCCGTCCGCGTGTCCGCGCGGCGGGGTTTCTCTTTGTCAGGCAGCGGACGGAAGGCGGATTTCGGCGCGCGGCAGGCTCTCGAGGTGTCGGTCGAGACTTTCGCGGTCGATCAGCGTCGCCTTGCCAGACTTGCGCGCGATGATTCCGCCGCGCTTCAGGGCAATGTAGATCGCGGTGCGGCTCAAGCCGGAATACGCGATGGCGTCAGGGATTCTCTGGTATCGTGGAGCAGACATATGGGGACTCCGAATGGCGAGATTTCCATCCGGCCCCCAGGCATCAGGCCCAGCTTGATGCGCCACTGTGGCGCTGACCGCTCTCCCGTATCGAGGTTTCCCACCACACGCCTTGAAAGTTCCACCCAAGGGCATGCCGATACGTTCAATTCTGTATATAGGCGTTTCGCTTGGAAGTCGCAACGGTATTTCCCCGGCCCGGCATCCCGCCGCCGCGATCCGCGCGGCTCGGCTCCCGGCTCAGGCCGGTATCTCGATCACCGCCGTCCCCGTATGGGTTCGACGTTGTTCCGCACCGCCAGACCGAGAGGTTTGAACGCGGCGCGGATGCTGCCGGCAACGAATCCTGGCGACAGATGGGCGTAGTGCGCGCTGCATACCGTCTCGCTGTTGCCAAGCTGCGCCGCGACCACGCCAAGCGGCACCCCGGACATGACGAGGCGCGACGCATGACTGTGGCGTAGAATATGAAATCCGATTGCCGGCGCGATCAGGCCGGCGGCGCAGGCGGCGCGCATCGGTCGATGCTGATCGGACGTTTTCCATTCGGCGCCGTCCGTCCTGGTCAGCATCAAGGCGGTTGATTTCCGCCCGGCGGCGAGGCCGCTGAAAAACTCCACCCCCTCGGGCGTGAGCATCACATGCCGGGCCTTCCCGGTCTTCGATACGCGGATATGCAACGCGCCCTGATCGGCGTTGAGATCGCCAGTCCGCAGTCGGCACAGTTCGCCATACCGGCAGCCGGTCAGCAGCGCGGCGATCACCATAGGCCGAAACTCTGGCCCGGCGGCGTTCACCAGCCGCAGCGCTTCGTCGTCGGTCAGAAACCGGCTGCGCGCGGCCTCGGCGTTGCGGAACGGTGCGACCCTTCGCCAGGCGTCATCGCTTGGCACCTTGCCGTCGCGGTAGGACATATTCAGCGCCGCCTTTAGGACGGTCAAAACACGGTTCGCGGTTGCGCGGCGGGCGCGGGTGGCGTCTTCGTCGCCATGGTCGATCTTGCGGATTGCGGTCGATCCGGCCTTGCTCCGCACCCTCGGCGCGGCGGTTGCGATGGCGCGGTGCCAGTTGCGAATTGTGCCGGGCGTGAGGTCGTTCACCAGCTTGTCGCCCAGCTTCGGCAGAATATGGGCATCAATGACGCTCCGAAGGTTGCTCGGGGCTTTGCCGCCCCGCGCGCGGTAGTCGACGAAATAATCGGCCATAGCGGCCCGCACGGTCAGCGAAGCGGCTACACGGCCATCAACTCGGCCGAGTTCCGTGAACCACGCCACCGCCGCGGTCTGCGCCTGCGCGAAGGTCAGCGTATCGACGCCATCGGCATCGAGCCGGTCATCGGCATTGCCCAGGGCCTTGTAGAGCCGTTGCGGCTCGCGGTCGCGGTCGTAATGGCGCGCGATCCACGTTCCAGCCTTCCCGCCGGGCAGGCGCCGATAGCCGATGGCGCGGCCTTCCTGAATTGTACGGAAATACGGCTCGCGCCGCACCGGCAGGCGAAGGCGGGCGGCGCGGGTGTCGAGGCGTTCATCGCGGGCTTTGCGTGGCATGTAGCGATCATAGCGCCATATGCCTTACGACATCAATACGGCATAGACGGTCTCGGACGTCCTAGAACGCCTTAGGACAATAAAACAAGGGTTTACATGGGGGTTAGGGACGATATAGGACGTACACGGACACTAGTTGCCGCCCTCTCACGGCGGCAACAGGGGTTCGAATCCCCTACGGGACGCCATTCTCGAACAAAAGCAATACCCGGTGTAATACCCGGAGCGATACCCGGCTCAGAAGAAGACGTTACCGCGTCAGCGCCGGAACCATAATGTTAAGGTAAGGGCGCGCCGCGAGGATACGGGCCTGGTTTGGCGCCAAAGCGCTGGAAACGCGTGCGGCGCGCGGCTTGATCGTTGCGTATTACGCTTGCTCTCTGGCACAAGGCGGGTGCTCGTTTACCCAAGAGAAACGCATGAACGCCCCCCCCCCGCCTGCTTTCGACGCCCTATATCGTCTTTCTGGTGATCGCCGCTGCCGCGCCACTGGCCTCGATGATCGGCAATCTGCCCATCGCCATCGCGCATGGCACTGGCGGCAATGTGCCGGTGGCGTTTGTCATTGCCTGCGCCATTCTGTTCGCCTTCACCGCCGGCTATGGCTTTATCGGCCACCGTGTGGTGAGCGCCGGGGCATTCTATGCCTATGTCGCGGCGGGGCTGGGCAAGCCGATGGGGGTTGGGGCGGCGTTTTGCGCGGTCCTGGCCTATAGCGTCTTCGCCTTCGGGCTGGCCACGGCTTGCGGCTATTTCGACACACAGGTGTTTCAGGCGGTCGGGCTAAAGGTGAGCTGGGTGATCTGCGCGGCGGTTTCGGTGGGTATCGCCGGCGTGCTCAATGGCCGCGCGATGGATGTCTCCTCGAAGCTGCTGGGCGTGATCATCGTGGTTGAATCCGCGATCTTGGCGGCATTCGATTTCAGCGTGATCGCCGTGAAGGGCTTGGGGGCGTTTCCGCTCTCGTCTTTCGCCCCCGGCCATTGGCTGGAGCCGGGCGTTGGCGTCTCACTGATGACCGCCTTCACCTGCTTTGTCGGGTTCGAATCAGGCGCGCTTTATTCCAAGGAAGCGGAAAAACCGGCGCGCAGCATTCCGCTGGCCAGTTATATTTCCGTCGCGGTGATTGGCGGCTTCTATATGCTCACCGCCTGGATCGCGATTGGCGGAATGGGCGAGGCGCAGGCCCGGAGCATTGCCACCGCCCATGGCGGCACGCTGATGCTGGATTTGATCAAGCAATATGATGGCGAGGTGGCGTCCGATGTCTCCGGCGTGCTGCTCTGCACCTCCATGCTGGCGACTTATATCGCCATCCATGCCGCGGCGGCGCGGTATATGCATGCATTGGCCGGGGAGAAGCTGCTGCCCGGATTTCTGGCGCAGACCAATGTGGCGACCAATGTGCCGGTGGCGGCAACGTTCTTTCTGTCCGGCCTGACGGCGATGGGGCTGGCCAGCGTCGCCGGTGCGGGGACAGACCCGTACGCTGTGCTGATCCCGGTGCTGATCGGCGCCGGAACGCTGGGGATCATCGCGCTGCAGGCAGCCGCTGCGGTGGCGATCTTCTTTTATGTGCTGCGCCACCGGCAGGAGGCGGGCCTTCTGGTGCTGGGCTCCGCGCTGCTGGCGGCCATCGGGTTGTGCGTGGCGCTGGGCACCGTTTGCACCAATTTCGAAGTGCTTGCCGGGTTCGAGTTGCCCATCCTGACCTGGCTGCCGGTGATTTATCTGGTGACCGGCCTGGGTGGTCTGGGGTTAGGTCTGTGGCTGCGCGTGCAGCGCCCTGTTCTCTACGCTAGGCTCGCCCTGTAACACGGCGCGGGCTCCGTCTGGCAGCACATAAGCTGCCAGGCCGCTCCCGCCGAAGCCAGCACGTGCCGCATAACTCGTCGCGGGAATTCTGTGACCAACGACAAGCCACGATGGAATCCCAGCGTGGTATCCCGAAACAAGCTTGTACGGGATACCATACTGGGATATTTGCAAGTTGCAATTCGGATTCTAACCCCTGAGACCCCCATGTCGCAGATGCTGAAAATTCACGACCAGCTCCGGGAGATGATTCTCTCGCTTGATCTCGCCCCGGGAGAGCGGCTGACGGAACGGTGGCTTGAGAGCCGCTTCGAGGGTTCACGCACACCGATCCGGGCGGCCTTGGTACGTCTGGAGGGAGAGGAATTGGTCCAGCGCGAGGGCCGAAACTGGACCGTCGCACCAATTGATCTCGGGGAGCTGGAATCACTGGCCGAATTCCGCGAGCCGCTGGAAACCACCGCCGTCCGCCTGGCCTGCCAGAGGGCGTCCGAGGCGGACCTCGCCGCTATCGAAGGAATGCTGGATGCCTGCCAGTCCGGCGCCCCACGTGAGGAGTGGCACCGGGTCGGCACCGACTTCCATGTGGAGATCGCGCGCCTCTCGGGAAACCCCTTCATCGTCAAGGCAATCGAGAGCGCCATGACCCGCTTGTCGCGGGCGCGCTGGTTGGAAGTCTGGACAGAGTCCTCGCGGGAGCAGGCGTGGGCGGAGCATCGGCGCATTCTTGACTTTATCAGGAACAACGATCCGGAAGCGGCCGCGCGGGAAGTGGCCGAACATATCCGTAATACCCGTGACCGTCTGCTCCAGTCTCTGAACGAGGACCGCCGCGGTTTGCGTGCGCGCGGCTTCGCCGTCATCGGGATGCGATAACGTGGACGTTACTCAAGATCGCGAGGCCATCCTCGATGCCGGTCCCTGGAGGCGCAATCTGACCGTCTGCCTCTTCGGTTCGTTCACCACGATCGTGGCAATGACGCTGCTGCTGCCCTTCCTGCCGCTCTACGTCCAACAGATCGGCGTCACGAATCACGCAGCGATCGTGCAATGGTCCGGCATCGCTTATGGCGCGACCTTTTTCACCGCCGCCTTAACCGCCCCTCTCTGGGGGCGGCTGGCAGACCGGTACGGTCGCAAGCTCATGCTGATCCGGGCAAGCCTCGGCATGGCAATCGCCATGTCACTCATCGGCATGGCCAACAATATCTGGCAACTGGTAGCCCTGCGGCTGCTTGCCGGACTGCTTGGCGGTTATGCCTCTGGATCGACGGTGCTCGTCGCCTCACAGACTCCAAAATCCCGTTCCGGCTGGGCGCTTGGTGTTCTTTCCGCCGGCATCATGGCGGGCAATCTGGTCGGCCCCCTGATCGGCGGGACACTGCCGCCCCTGATCGGCATTCGCGCGACCTTTTACCTAGCCGGCGGCGTCATTTTCGTCACCTTTATCGGCACGACCTTGTTGATCCGCGAGGAAGCACGGCCATCCAAAGGAGTGCCAGCCCGTAAAGCGCAGGGCGGTTGGTCCCTTATCCCGGACAAGCGTCCGATCCTCGCCATGCTGGCGACGGGTCTCCTGTTGATGGTGGCCAATATGTCGATCGAGCCAATCATCACCGTCTATGTCGCCCAGCTTGTCACCCCCTCCCGCGTGACGTTCGTCGCCGGTCTCGTCATGTCGGCCGCGGCATTGGGCAGCATTCTATCTTCCTCGCATCTCGGCAAACTCGCCGATCGCATCGGTCATTGGCGGATCATCATCGCTTGCCTTGCCGTGGCCGCGCTTTTGTTGATCCCGCAAGCGTTTGTCACCACCGGGTGGCAGCTCATCGGTCTGCGCTTTCTGATGGGCCTCGCGCTCGGGGGCCTACTGCCCTGCATCGCCAGCGTTATCCGCCACAACGTGCCGGAGAGAATCACGGGCGGCATCCTGGGCTATTCGATATCGGCCCAATATGCCGGCCAAGTACTCGGCCCTATCGGCGGAGGTTTCGTCGGGGGCCATGTCGGCATGCGCGCCGTTTTTATTGGTACGGCGGCGCTCATGGCAGTAGGCGCTATCGGGAATTTTCTTGTTGAAAGAAGGCGATAGAGTGCCGCGCGACCCCTGTGCGGAACGCATGGGGTCCATCATCGTGCTGCGGGCGGCAATTTTATTATTTTGCAAGAATCCGGCATACGAAAAGCAATCATTTGCCCTTATCATGCCTGGTCTTTTCGTCCGGATGGAGCACTCATTGCCGTACCGGGCTTAACGTTAGATGATATCGATACGTGTCATAAACATCTCCGGGAAGTGCGAATAGAATCATGGCGTGGGTTTCTATTTGTACA
>JAJYAF010000149.1 GCA_021779655.1 Pseudomonadota bacterium | reverse complement strand
GCCTTCAGGCGGATGACCGGCACAACGCCCGCCGGCGCCAAGACGGGGTTCCGCTCGCGCCAATAACCGTTATAGCGCGGCGGCAGCCCGGCCGCCTCCGCCGCCTTGCGCATCTGCTGCAATTCCTCCGGCGTGCAATAGCAATTGTAGGCAAGTCCGCGCGCCAGCAATTCATGCGCCACTTCCGCATGCCGCGCGGCCCTTGCCGACTGATATACCGGCGGCGCGTCGGGCTTTAGGTCCAGCCAGTCGAGTGCGTCGAGAATCACTTGCACGGCCTCCGCAGTGTTGCGGACCTTGTCGGTGTCCTCGATACGCAGCAGAAATTCGCCGCCGTTATGCCTGGCGAAGAGGAAGTTGAACAAGGCGGTCCGGACATTGCCAAGCTGCATCAAGCCGGTGGGAGAAGGCGCGAAGCGGGTGCGTATCGTCATGCCCGCGCTCTAGCACTTCGCGCCCTGGCCACAAACCGCGCCAAATGTTAGCGATCGCTACCGGAGGTAGTGGATGGCTTTCCTGGGGAATTGGCTGGAAGCGGAGCGCGGGCATTTCGTGCTCTGGCTGCCTGTCGCCATGCTCGCGGGCATCCTGCTTTATTTCGGCCTGCGGGTAGAACCGCCATTTTGGCTGGGTTTTGCCGCCACCGCCATTGCCACTGGCCTGCTTGTCGCCGGGTGGCAATATCTGCCTGCGCGCTTTGCGGCGGCAATGCTGCTTTGTGCCGCCCTGGGTTTCGCCAGGGCGGAATTGCGCACGGCCTGCGAGCCGCCGTTGATGCCCGTACCTCATGGCGCGGTTATGGTAAGCGGTAGGGTTGCAGCGGTCGAGCCGCTGGCAAACGGCCTGCGTCTTACCCTAAAACCGGCCGCCCTGGATGCCCAGCTGGTCGTTCGTGCCGTCCGCGTCAAGCTCCGGGCCGACGATCCGGGGGCTCCCGTGGCCGGGCAGCAAGTTTTGATCCGCGCTCTGTTGTTCAGGCCTCACCGCCCCGCTTATCCCGGCGGCTGGGATTCCGGTCGGGATGCATTCTTCGCCGGGGTTGGCGCCACCGGCTTTGCGATCGGTGACCTTGCCGTGACCATGCCCGCGAAACGGGGCGGCTTCATGCTCCGGCTCACCGCGCTGAGGGAGCGGATCGCCGCGCGGATTCTGGCGGTGATGCCGCTTTCTACCGGTTCGATCGCGGTGACCCTGCTTACCGGCTTTCAGCAGCAAATCCCACCGGCGGAGCGACAGGCTTTCATCGCCGCCGGGCTAGCGCATCTTCTCGCAGTAGCCGGGCTGCATGTCGGCATCGTGATGGGCCTCTTTTTCGCGGTTACCCGCGCGCTGCTCGCCCGGTTTGAGCACACGGCCTTGTTTCTTCCCTGTAAGGCCGTCGCTTCGGTCATCGCATGGCTTTCCGGCGCGGTGTATGCGGCGCTTACCGGGGCGCATCTGCCGATATTGCGCAGCCTGGCCATGGCCAGCCTGGTGACGCTGGCAATCATCGTTGGTCGGCGGGCGATTTCGCTGCGGGCGCTGGGGCTGGCGGCGGTTATGCTTATGCTGCTGACACCCGAAGCTGTGATGGGCGTGAGCTTTCAGATGAGCTTTTCGGCAGTCGCCGCGCTTATCTCCGGCTACGCGGCGATAGAGGGGCGATCCGCTGGCGCGGGCATCTATCCAAGCCTGCGTTTTCTGCGGCCCGTGGCCCTGCTATTCTACACTAGCCTGCTTGCCGGCGCTGCTTCCATGCCGTTTGCCGCATTCCAGTTCCAACAGGTTCAGCCATATTGGATTCTCGCCAATCTGGTGGCGGTTCCCTTGACGGCACTATGGATACTGCCGCTCGGGCTGTGCGCCCTTGTGCTTATGCCGCTGAAGCTCGCGGCCTTCGCCCTGCTTCCCATGGGTTGGGGTATTGCCGTCATTGTTGGGCTCAGCCGGGGCATCGCCTCCTGGCCGGATGCGATGCTGGCGATCCCGCCGATATCCGGGATGGCGATTCTCTGGTTCGCTGTGGGCCTTGCATGGCTCTGTCTATGGCGTTCACGGGTGAGGCTGGCAGGCATTGTTCTCATGGTCGCCGGTTTCGCATTTTATGCGGAATCGCCCCCCCCGGATGCACTGGTCTCGCCGGACGGCCGGCTCATCGCGGTATCTTCGCCGCCGGCCGTGCTGCTGCTGAGGCAGCCTCGGGCGGCAAGCTTTGTTCTTTCGCAGTGGCAGCCGGTATGGCCCGGCGCGGCTTTCACGCCGGTCGACCCATCGCAATGCCCAGACGGCATCTGCAAAGTGCCAACTCGCCATGGCATGATCGTCATCGCGCTATCGCCGCCGGCCGGCGGCTGTCCGCCGGCCGTGCTGATACTCTCTCCGGTGCCGTTGCGCGGGCGCTGCCGGGGAAGCGCCGTTATCGATCGCTTCACGGTCTGGCGGGAGGGTGCGGTTGCCGCCTGGCTTTCGAATGGCCATGTGCGTCTGTTATCCGATAGGCAAGTCCAGGGCGCGCGCCCCTGGGTGCCGCCATGGCCGCGACCTTACGGGCATACTGGTTAACTTTTTTCAACTCAAGATTGACACTGACAAAGATTTTATGCTGAATTAACGCTTTGCCATGGAAAATCCGCTCCCCGTCGGGCCGCCCTTGGCTACTTCTGCAGGCACGGCTTGGCAACCGGCGCGGCAGCCGGGCATGCTCGTTGACCAGCTGCTCGCGCTGCGGCGCCGCTGGCGGATGATTTTGCTGGTTACGCTGCTGCTGTCCGCGATCGCGGCGCTGATCCTATCCGGCATTCCGCCACGCTACACGGCAACCGGCATCCTGCTCTACGATCCGGCGGACAGCCTGCCGCCGGGCAATCTACCCAGTCCGAACATCACGTCGATGGACGAAGACGCGATCACGGCAAGCCAGGGCGCCATTATCACCAGTCTGCCCTCGGCGGCATTGCTCGCCAGCCGTCTTAATATTTCCGTGCGCCCGGAATTCAACCCGGCGCTGCGTCGCAAGGGTTGGTTTGGCCGGCTTTTGCAACGCTGGTTTCATGTCGCGCCAATAAAGTCCTCCACCGGGCGGGTGGCGCTGAAAGTGCAAAAGGCGCTGGCCGTCAATATCCTTCCGGGTTCGCGCGTGATCTCGGTCAGTTTTTCCAGCAGGGATCCTGGGCTTGCCGCCGCTGGGGCGAATCTCGCTATGCAGCTTTATCTGGAGCATGAGCGCTACCGGTCCTTCCAAGATCTGGCGGACGCGCAATCTTGGCTTGAAGGAAATGCGTTGACGCTGCAGGACGAGCTGGATCGGACCGAGACTGAGTTGGTCAAGGCGCGCGCGGATGCGGGCATCGTCCCAGGCGCGCAGGCAAGTCTCACGAACGAGACCGCGAGCCGGATCGCCGCTTCGCTGGTGTCAGCGCAGGCGGCGCTTGCCATGGCCCAGGCCCGCCTGGCCTCGGCGCCGGATGGCGATGCGGCTGCCGCCAATGCGGCGATCGCACCCAGTCTTCAGCCCTTGCGCAAGGAGCAAGCGGATCTGATGGCTCGGGTTGAGTCGCTAGAAAGGCAATATGGTCCGGACTACCCGGACCTGGTATCTACCCGCACCTCCCTGGCCGCGATCGATTCACAGATCAGCGCGGAGACGGAACGGGAGTTGCAGGCCGCGAGAGCGGAGGTGGCGGCCGACCAGGCGCAGGTAGCCACGCTTGCGGCCGCGCTGAACAGTACCCGGGCGCAATCACAGGAGGAGGACGTGGATGCAACGCCGATTCGCGCCCTAGAGCAGCGTGCGGATGCGGAACGCGCGATGCTGCGCAGTGTGACTGTGCAGGCCGACCAACTTGCCCAGCAATCGGCGCTGACCAAGCCGAATGCGCGTATCCTGTCGGAGGCGCCGCAGCCCGATGCCCCAAGCGCCCCGCACCGCCTGCTGCTGATTGGCGCGGCCACGGCGCTTGGCTTTTTTCTGGGACTGTTGCTGGCCGGTCTTGCGGATGCACTGGACACGAGCTTTCGCAGCGGTGGCGATGTGCGGGCCGAGCTTGGCCTGGCCTGCCTTGCCCTGGTGCCGGAGGTGCGCCGGCCAGGGGATGTGCTCTTCGATGCGCCATTTTCGGTGTTTTCCGAGCAGATGCGCGCGCTCCGCGCCGAACTTCTGCTCCGAGACGGGACGGCGCAGTTTTCGCGCGTGCTGGCCATCACCGCGGCGCGGCCGGGCGAAGGCAAGACCACACTCACCGTTTCTTTGGCCCGCGCGCTCGCGCTAAGCGGGTTGCGGGTCCTGGCGATCGACGGGGATATCCGGCAACCAAGTTTCGACGCTTTGTTCCAAACAGCCGGCGCCGTCGGCCTGACCGACCATCTGGCGGGACTCGCGCGTCTAGAGGATGCCATTCTGCCGGACCGCCGCACGCCGCTACATGTGATGCCGGCCGGCGCGCAAGGGCGGGAGACGCTGTCTCTGTTCCTTTCGCCGGCGATGCCGTCCATGCTTGAGGAACTGCGGAGCCGCTATGATCTGGTAGTGATGGACGTGCCGCCCATTTTCGCGCTGGCGGAAGCGCGGGTGTTGGCGCGCGCCGCAGATGCGGCGGTGCTTTGCGTCCGCTGGGGAAAAACGCCGCGGCGCGTGGCGCACGCCGCTATGACCATCCTAGAGGAAGCGGGCGCAGGGCTGATCGGCGTGGCGCTGACACGGGTGGATTCCATCCGGCACGGCCGCTCAGGCTTTCCCGATGCGGAAATCTACCAATCCCGCTATGGCGGGTATTTCCGAAACTGATCTTCCCAGAGAATCATTCGGGCTGCCGAAAATCCCGCCCGGCCAGGATGACAAGATAAAAGTGCAGAAAGGGCAGGCGGATGCGCGCCCGCCAGTCAATGGCGTGCGCTGGCCGGTGGCGCATGCCGAAATGCAGTTCCACCGCCGCGAGCTGCTCGCTGCTAAAACTTCGCGCAAGGTCTGGTTGCAGGCGGCCTAGAAACCGCAGCATTGCCGGGTTTTGGCCCATGGGAGTGCCTTCAGCGGAGGCTTAAACCCATGGGTTGAAATACTGTTCGCCGCAAGAGAATTGGTCCGAGGCAGCCGGAGAGCATGAGCACCACGGCGAAGGGGAGGAAATGGCTGCCATCCCAGCTTGTCACACGCAGCAGCGCGCCTTTGACCAGGCCGATGCAGATCGTGTTGAACAGATAGATCATGAAACTATTTCGCCCCAGCCAGAGAAACACCGGGGCCAATGCTAAGGCGGCATTCCTTACCAAGCCATGAAGGGCGGGCATTGAAATCACGCCGATCGGCAGCAGGTAAACCTGCTCCGGCAGTCCGGCGCCGAAACAGCTAACAAGGGCCAAGGCCGCCAGCAAAACCGCAAGATAGAGGTGCCAGGAGCGATCCACGAAGCGGGTCCAGCCGGTGTCCTGCCGGCCAGCATAGGCGCCTATGGCGAAGAACACCGCATATTTGCCGATATGGTCGAGATACACATATTGCGGCAGCGGCAGGAAGTAGAGCAGGAGCGTAAACGCCAAAAGCCATCGCATCCCGCCATGGTCGGCCTGGATAAGAACGGGCGCGACAACGCTCAAGACGAACAGCACGACCAGGTACCAGATTGAAATCGCCGGGCTTTTTGCGGTGTGCCAGACCAAGTTTTCAAGACCAGATACTACGTCCATCGGCTGGTTATCCACGAAAATAAATTTTCCGGCGAGGCATTTGCCGAGTACGATCGTGGCGCCCAGGAGAAGGAACGGAACCAGTAGGCGTTTGAAACGTGACCTGGCCAGGATTGGCCATTTTTCCGGCGGCAAGAACAGGCCGCCAGAAAGAGCGGCGGCGATACCGCTCAAGTAGAGGAAGAACGGCATGTGAAAGGCGTAGATCGCGCGTCGGATCGGCTCGTACCAGAAAACGTTTTGCGGGTCCGCCCGGGCGACGATATGGCCAAAAACGACAAAGAGAATTGCCATTCCCTTTGCTCGGTCGAGGTCCAGACGCCGGTGAGGTATGGAAACCA
>JAJYAF010000148.1 GCA_021779655.1 Pseudomonadota bacterium | reverse complement strand
CCCTGCGCGCATACCAATCCGCATTTTTGCGGATTGGTATGAGGCGCGAACGCGGCTTCGCGCTGCTGCTGGTACTCTGGAGTCTGGTGCTGATGACATTGTTGCTGACCGCGCTGCTGGCGCAGGGCCGCACCGCATCCCGGCTCGCCGCCAATATCCGGGACGCGGCCTCGGCCCAGGCTGCGGCGGATGGAGCGATCAATAGTGCCATTTTCGAATTGCTGGACGCCAATGGGTGGATTGCTGACGGGGCGTCCCACAGGCTGGTGATCGGGCGCAGCGCGGTTACCGTGCAGGTGCGCAGCCTGGCCGGCAGCATCAACCCCAATCTCGCCTCGACGCACCTGCTGGCCGGTCTGTTCGAGGCGTTGGGACAGCCGCTGCCGCAGGCACAGGCACTGGCGGACGCGGTGATTGCCTGGCGTTCCTCGGCCGTCACGGGAGCGGCGCGGGAGGCGCTGTTCGCCGCCTATCGCCGCGCCGGCCTGCCCTACGGGCCGCCAGCCAGGCCGTTCTCCGATCTCGGCGAGCTTGCCTGGATAATCGGCATGACGCCGGCGTTGATGGAGGCAATGGCGCCGCATGTCAGCCTGTATCAATCGGGTGATCCGGATGCCTCGCTGGCCGATCCGGTGGTGCGGGCGGCACTCAAATTTTCGGGCCAGGCCGGCGCGCAGGTGGGCGTTTATGAAGGCAACGCACCGGTCGTGGAGATCGAGGCGCAAGCGCTCGGACCGGGAAAGACCACGGTGCGCCGGAGCGCCGTGGTGAGCCTGCCGGGGAACGGCCGGCTGCCGTTCCGGGTTCTGCGCGTCAATGATTACTGATTGCAGATCATCCCCGGATCGCCTGGCGCGCCGCTCTTGCCGGAACTGCCGAGCGAGCAGAGATCGTAGTCAAGCCCGGACCGGCTGGAGGGTTGCTGATACAGATAGGGATGCCCCCAGGGATCGAGCGGCGGCGTCGCGCTTTTCAGGTACGGGCCGGCCCAGTTATCGGCATCGTCCGGCTTGGTAATGAGTGCCTGCAGGCCATCCTGCGTGCTGGGATAGGACCCGACATCCAGCTTGTAGAGATCGAGCACGCTGCCGATCCGCTGAAGAGATTGTTTTGCAATCGAATTTTTCGCGTGTCCGAGCTGGCCTAGCACCGCAGGGGCGACCAGCCCGATCAGCAGGCCAAGGATGACGATAACGACCAGCAGTTCGAGCAACGTGAAGCCGGCTTGCGATTCCTTGCATTGAGAATTTTTCAAGCTAGAATGTGACAGTTTTATGTCTTTCATGGTCCGCCGTTCTGTTTTCCGCGTAGCGTGGCTATAGCATTGGGCAGTTGGCGACGAAACCTGGAAGTCAGACGCAAACCCGATGCTTCCGTATCTGCAATGTATGCTGGTGGTCGCCGCAACGGCCGGATTGCCGCCGCGTGTGCTGCCGGTGATTCAAGTGATCGAGGGCGGTGACATCGGTACGAGCAGACAGGATGCCAACGGCACGCAGGATCTGGGACCGATGCAGGGGAACACGGTCTGGCTGTCGAGTCTCGCGGCCCGCGCGGGCCTGAGCGAGGCTGAGACCAGAGCGCGGCTCCTGAATGAGCCATGCTTCAACATCGCCGCCGCCGCCTTGGTGCTGAAAACCTATCTTGAGCAGGAACATGGCGCATTGCTTCCCGCCATTGGCGATTATCACTCTCATCGAGCAGCGCCGCACGATGCCTATGTGGCGAAGGCCGAGGACACGGCGCTACGCCTGTTCGGAAATCGTCCTGGAGTTGGCAGATCGGGCGGCTGACCATGCCGATTCCAATTCCAACGTCGTCACACAAATGAGGTGGCGGGTAAGACCTTGATTTCGCGCGCGGCCGCCCCGCCAACCCCGCGCGCATACCAGCCCGCCTCCTGTCTGAAAGAGTCAATCAATTGGCGGGCTGGTATAATGGAACAGCTTTGCCTGTGAAGCGCCGGCACAAGGTTTGGCCCGAGGCGCTGAAGCGCGAGATTGTGGCGGCCTGCCCGGTGCCGGGGCTTCGGTAGGCATGGTTGCGCGGCAATATGGCGTGAGCACCAAAAAGATTTCGTCTGGCGCGAGCTTCGTTGGGCGGTGGCCTAGACAAACGAAAGCCGCCTTGAAAGGCGGCTTTCGCGTAACAAGCGGTGTTGGATAGAGGCTACTGGAGAACGATCTCCACGCGGCGGTTCTGCGGCTCGCGCACGCCGGGCCCGGTCGGGACCAGCAGATGCGTCTCGCCATAGCCGTGCATGGTGATTTCCGAGGCCGGCACGCCATCGGCAACGAGCTGGGCCGCCACCGCCTTCGCCCGGCGCCAGGACAGGCCCATGTTGTACTTGAAGGTGCCGGAAGTGTCCGTGTAGCCGTTGCAGAGAATTTGCGTGGTCTGCTGGCTGCGGCTGTCGGCGGCGGCCTGCGAGATGATATCCATCGCCCGCGGTGTCAGATTGTACTTATCCCAGTCAAAGAACACGAGATAGGTTTTGGCCGGGGCCGGGGCCGGGGCCGCAACCGGGGCGGGGGCGGGGGCCGGGGCCGGCGGCGGCGGTGTCACACCGAACGCGTAACGAAGACCGGCGAGCACGCTGTGGCTGTATTGGCTCTCCAGCTTGAAACCGACCGGCATGGCCGTGGGTCCGTAGGAGCCCCAGAAATGGTGGGAACCCGCAAGGCCCATGAAGCGGTACTCCACGGTGAAGGAAAGACCCGGCACCGGCGGAAGCGGCACCGCGATACCGGCAATGGCCTGATAAGCCAAGGCGCTCTCGTGTTTGTTCACATATAGATTGTTGCCGTAAAACGTGCCGCCGAAATCATTCAAATGGATCCGCTGCCAGCCGATACCGCCGCCGATATAGGGGAACAGGTAGGGCAGACCAACATCGAAATCATACAGCGCGTTTGCCATGACTCCGTATCTCTGCTCATCGCCCGCGGCCTTGCCTCCGCCCAGAGAGGAGGTGACGTTCTTGGCGCGGTTGTCCATCCAGTCGCCTTCCACCTCCACCCGGAACCCGTTTCCGAACCCATAACCCACGCTGGCCTCGGCGACCGGGCCGAGAAGAAACGAGGTTTTGGCGGAGCCTGGAAGCATCATGCCGTTGACGCTGATATGCTCGTCCTTGGTTTTCGATTCCCAATTCACACCGCCTTCACCGCCGACATAGAAACCGGTGACGGGCTGGGCTTTGGCCGTGTGCATGAGAGCCAATGGCGCCGCGACTACTGTGGCCGTCAGCAGGGCAATCCGAAATCTCATCGATGACTCCTCTAAAATGGCCGGATCGCGAGGATCGGGCTGGCGTTCAGGTTCTTGTTGACCCAGGGCGATCTAGCACTGCGGAAATCAAAAACGAGGGTGGGCCGTCGGGATTGATACGCGCTGTAGCAAAAATACCACAACTTAGGATAAGCACCGGAACAATTTACGAAATTTTCACTTCCATTCCATCGTCCGGATGGTTTTTCAGGAGCACGCGACGATCCGGAAAACCTCGCTTCCATCGCCCGCCACCGCGGCGCCCGGCTCCGAGCGGAGCAGCCAGCCACGAAAGGCCGGCGCTCCAGCGGAATCGGCCGTGCCTTGCAGCGACAGGAAAACGGCGGCATCCGGAATCTGGCTGGCCGGGCGGGTAAAACAGGCCAGCACGCTCACTTGCATATCGCCGACCACGGCCTGACCGCCGACCGGGACGGAAATTTCGCTCTCCCCGCCGTTCACCTTGTCCAGCACGCCGAGCTTCGCGGTTTTCTCCGGTTGCCAGGCATTGGGCGGCGTTGGGATGACATCCTGGTCCTGCGGGCTCGGGGCGGCATTGCCGGCGGCTGCGTCGTTTTCGGTGGCGTTCCCTGCATTGCCTTGCGGGTTGCCGGCAGGCGCGGCCGCGCCGCCCGCCTCGGATGCTCCCGCCTCGGATGCTCCCGCGGGCGCCGGCGATCCGCCGTTTTCGGCGGCATTGCTTCCGTTCCCCTCGCCGCCAGGCAACGGGCCGAGCGGCACCAGGCCCGGCGGCGGCGGCGGTTGGGCGGGGGTGGCAGGCGCAAGCGGGGCAGGCGCAAGCGGGGCAGGCGGGGCCGGAACCAGCGCGGGCGCGGGGGGCACCGCGATAACATTGCCATCCTGCTGCGCGTTGCCGAGTTCGGATTGGGCCGCCCCCGGCGGCGCGCTTGCGAGCAACAGCGCCGCCAGCACGGCCGCGCCGCGCCGGAGCATCATTTCGCCGGGGTCGACGATGCGGCCGCCCCGCTTTGGCCGCCCTGGCCCGCGGAACTGCCCGCCGGCTTGTTGCCCATGTTGAAAATGAACTGCCCCAGCAGATTTTCCAGATTGACCGCCGATTGCGTGACCTGGAAGGACTGCCCAGGGCGCAACACGGCATCCGCGCCGCCCGGCGAAACGCCCACGTAATTGCCGCCGAGCAAGCCCGCCGAGCTGATCGAGGCGCTGCTATCCGTGGGCAGCTTGATATCGTTGTCGATCCGCATTTCCACCACGGCGGCGAAGGTCTGCGGGTCCAGCCGTTCCTCCACGACATGGCCGATCGTCACCCCGCTCAATTTCACGTCGGAGCCGACGGTGAGCCCGCCGATATCGGAAAACTGCGCCTTCAAAACATAGCCGGAGCCGCCCAGCGCCTGCGCGCGGCCAAGGGCATAGACCAGAAACACCGCCGCGATGACGATCACCGCAAGGCCGGTTAAAATCTCGGGGAGTTTGCGCGGCATGAATTGAATTCAAACATGGGTTCAGAGATCCGGAGTCCAGGGCTGATAGTCGCTCGCCGCCCGCGCCCGGTGGCCGCCTTCGTAGTCATGGCCGGGCGGACGATAGCTCTGCGGCGTGCCGGTGAGGTTGGGCTGATGCGGCTTCTGCCACGGCCGGCGGCCGGTTTGGGGCAGCGGATCGTCGGAAATATAGCTCAGCCAGGCGTGCCATTCCGGCTCGATCACGGAAGCTTCCGCTTCCCCCGCATACACCACCCAGCGGCGCGGCCGAGCGCCAGTGGCGGCCACACGCTGCTGAAAGAACCGGTTGCCCATCGCATCCTCGCCCACCAGGGCGCCCCGGCGGAGCGTGTGCAGCACCAGCCCTGGATTGCGCAAAAGCCCCCTAAAGCCGCCCAGCTCGGCAAGTTTCGGCCGACGGTAATTCGCTGCGCTGTTCATGGCCCCTCGTATAGGTCATGACGCGGCCGTGGTCCATCGCCCGGCCTGTTTCGCACTATCCACAGGATTTTGTGGCTCCCCCGCCATGTTGCCACAAAATACACTTTTGTTGCGGGCTGTAGCGTCCTATGTTCCCGGCATGACCCAGCCCCGCGCTCCCATACCCGCACCGAAGCCAGCCCCGAAACCCGCCCCGAAACCGTGGCACGGCATCCGGCAATTCCGCTTCGTCGCGCAAGCGGACCCGGACAGCCCGGAAGCCGCGATTCGCCTCCCTGTCGCCTGGGGGCAGTCCGCCGCCAATGCGCTGGCCGCGCTGCTGCCGGAACAAGCGGAAGCCGATCTCGTCCAGGCGGCGGAGGGCTGGATCGCGCCGATTGCCGCCCGCGCCGCCGCCGCCGGCCTGCAAGCTGATTTCGGAGAACAGCTTCACGCGCTGCTGGCTGCCCGCCAGGGCACGCCGGGGGCGGCACTCTGGCGCCGGCAGTCCGCGCCGCTTTCCTTCGTGCTCAATCCCAACGCCTTTCTCGACGACACGCTCGGCTTCGATCTTGAAGGCTTCGGGCAGGCCGTGGCCCTTGCCGTCACGGCCCTCACGCTGGCTTCGCCGGCCACCCACCAATTGACCGTCGGCTTCACCGATCTGCATCTGTTTCTCGCGCGGGTTGGCCTGGAATACGATTCCGCGCCGGCGCGCGATGTCGCGGTGCTGCTCGCTGCCTACCTCACCGCCCACCCCGAGGATCCCCGCGCTCTCTTCGACGCCGGCTACGTAGCCGACACGCTGAACCAGCTCGACGATGCCTCCGGCTACTACAGCCGCGCCGTCAAGGCCGA
>JAJYAF010000147.1:2503-6088 GCA_021779655.1 Pseudomonadota bacterium | reverse complement strand
TTTACGCCCAAGCTTCGCCCGGGCCTGGAGAATCGTCTCCTCGACCAGGGCGGCGATGGCGTCATGGTAAGCGGCATCCGCATAAAAGCAGCACAGGGTCGTCACCTCCGCCACCAGCCCGGCGCGGGCCGCCTGCTCCCGCCATTGCCGCAGCGAACTCGCCGTGGTGGTGGTGGAGAATTGCGGGTAGAGCGGCAGCAGCAGAATCCGCTCCGGCGCGAATTCCCGCACCGCGCGCACGGTCTCCCAGGCAAAGGGATGCCAGTACCGCATCGCGATGAAGCATCGGGCGCCAAGATGCGCGAGCGCCCGCTCCAGCGCGGCCGCCTGGACTTGCGTGAAATCCAGGAGCGGGGATTTACCGCCCATTAACGCATAGTTCCGGCGCGCTTGCCTGGCGCTACTGGCCGCGATCAGGCGCGCGAGCCAGAACCGGATGAACCATGGCGCGCGGATGATGGCCGGATCGCTGAACAGGTTGCGCCGGAACGCATCCACCGAGCGCGGATGATCCGGGCCGCCGAGATTGAACAGGACGATGGCGGTCTTCAACGGAACGATCCGATTATCCGGCGCGGATCTGCGCCAGCATGGCGGCGACGGTTTCGGGCGCCACATCCGGCGTGATCCCGTGGCCGAGATTGAAGATATGCGGCCGCCCGGCGAAGCCCCGTAATACCGCATCCACCCCGCGCTTCAGCGGCTCGCCGCCGACGCGCAGCAGCAGCGGATCCAGATTTCCCTGAAACACCGTCCCCTCCGGGCAGGCGGCGATCGCCGCGGCCGGATCGGTCACGCTGTCGAGCCCCACCGCGCTCACCCCCGTCTGCCGCACATATTCGCCCAGCATCAGGCCGCAGAGACGTGGAAAGCCGATGATGCGCAGGACAGGATTCTCCTCCCGCAACGCGGCCACGATGCGCCGCGCCGGCGCGATCACCCATTCCCGGAACTGCCCTGACGGCAGGATGCCGGACCAGCTTTCAAACAGCATCACGCAATCCGCGCCCGCCGCCACCTGCCCGCGCAGATAGGCGATGGTTGCCTCGGTCAGCAGCGCGATGAGCGCCCGGACGAAATCGGGGTCCTGATAGGCGAGCGCGCGCGTGCGTGGAAACTCACCCCCGCCCGCCCCGTCCAGCATATAGCAGGCGACGGTGAAAGGCCCCCCGGCAAAGCCGATAAGCGCCGTGTTTGGGGCCAGGGCCGCGCGGGCGAGGCGCACCGCCTGCATCACCGGCGCTGTTACCTCGGCCGCCCCGTCCGGGCGCAGCCGCGCGAAATCCGCGCGCTCAAGTGGCGGCAGGCGCGGTCCCTCGCCTTCCAGATAGGAAACCGGCTGGCCCAGGGCATGGGGCAGCACCAGGATATCCGAAAACAGGATCGCGGCATCGAACCCGAACCTGCGAACGGGTTGCAGCGTCACCTCGGCCGCGCGCGGGGGATCGAGGCATAGCGCGAGGAAACCCCCCGCCTCGGCCCGCAAGGCGCGGTATTCGGGCAGATACCGGCCCGCCTGGCGCATCAGCCATACCGGCGGCGGCCATACGGGGCGGCCGTTCAATACGTCAAGCAGCTTCATGCGACCCGCCTAAACACAATGAGAGATTCTTAAAAGAAGGGATAGGGATATTTTGACCTCTGTGGATAACGGGAATTATCGCCCCAGGCTTTTTCTCCACAAAGTTATCCACATCGAATATGGTTGTTCAAGTTGTTGTTTTTTATGATTCCGATCGGTTTGTCCACATGCCCGGCGCGCAACCGTCAAGCATGATCCACCGGGGGAGGATTTTAGCGGGTTATCCCGGTTATTCCTGATTTTTCGCGCGCGGCGGAATTTCATCCACGCTATTAGCGTTAATCATGGACAATGACCGGCTAGATATCCACCTGGTTTCAGACGCGACCGGCGATATGCTCAACGCCATCGCCCGCGCCGCCGTCGCGCAGTTCGATGGCGTTCATGTCACCTATCATCGCTGGAGCCTCATCCGCAGCCGGTTGCAGCTGCACCGGGTGCTGGAGGGGATACAGGCGGAACCCGGCCCCGTTCTGTGCAGCCTGGTGGACGAAGCCTTGCGCACCGAATTGAGCGCGGGATGCGAGCGCATGGGCGTCAAGCTCCTGCACACGCTCGACCCGGTGCTGGAATTGCTGCAGCAGCAGCTAGGCCAGCCCTCCCGGCACAGGCCGGGCCGCCAATATGTGCTGGATGCCGATTATTTCCGCCGGATCGATGCCATGCACTATGTCATCTCGCATGACGACGGGCAGGCCCAGCGCGGGATCGCGGAGGCGGATGTGGTGCTGGTCGGCGTCTCGCGCTCCTCCAAGACGCCGACCTGCTTCTATCTCGCCAATCGCGGCATCAAGGCCGCGAATATTCCCCTGGTTCCGGGGATCGAGCCGCCGGAGCTGCTGGCCGATCCGGGTTGCCCGGTCATCGGCCTCACGCTCGATCCGGAGGCGCTGATCGATATCCGCCGCCATCGGCTGCGGTTGATCGGCACCGGCGGGCCGGGTTTTGGCCAGCGCGACAGCGGCGAATATGTCGATCCCGAAGCCGTGGAGAAGGAGCTGCTCTGGGCCAAGCGCCTTTGCGCGGGACGCGGCTGGCCGCTTATCGATGTCACGCGCCGGTCCATCGAGGAAACCGCCGCCACGGTGCTCAAGCTCATGGAATCCTGGCACGCCCGGCAGGCCAAAAAATCCTCCGGTTGAGCGCGCGGGGTTGGCGGGGCGGCCGCGCGCGAAGAACAAGCACGCGCGGGTTTGGCGGGGCGGCCGCGCGCGAAGAACAAGCGCGCGGGGTTGGCGGGGCGGCCGCGCGCGAAGAACAAGCGCGCGGGGGGATTTCGGTTGGATATAGGAACGTCTCGCCGTTTCGTCATGTTTTGCCAAGTTTCGCCGCGTTCCGGCTCGTCCTATATGCTCTTCCGGTCAGCGAAGTTGCAAAAGCATGGCGGAGCGAACAACCGGATTGCAGGGTTCATGGCGTAAAGGCAGCACTTTTTCGAAGGCGCCGCTTCGTGTCCTGCCGCTGCTCTGCGCGCTTGCGCTGTCATGTTCGGGTTGCGCCCCTTTGTCCGAAGGATTTCTCTTCTCGCCCGCAGGCCCGGTCGCGGTTGCCGAGCGGCATGAGGCGTTGATCGTCGGGATCGTTCTTGTCTTCGTTTTTGCTCCCGTTGCCCTGCTCGTGCCGCTTTTTGCCTGGTATTACCGCATCGGCAACAAAAAGGCCGCGTACCGCCCGCAATGGGCGTTTTCCTGGGTTCTGGAATTTCTCATCTGGGTGCCGCCGACCGCTCTGGTGGTGCTGCTTTCGGTCGTGCTGGCGCGCTATACCGTTTTGCTCGATCCTTACCGGCCGATCCGTTCCGGCGCGGCCACGCCGCCGCTGGAGGTTCAGGTCGTCGCGCTCGATTGGAAATGGCTTTTCATCTACCCGGCGCAGCATGTCGCCACGGTCAATACGCTGGTCGTACCGGCGGGGCGGCCCGTGCATCTTTCGCTGACCAGCGGGACGGTCATGCAGTCGCTGTTCATGCCGCGTCTGGCCAGCCAGATCTATGCGATGAGCGG
>JAJYAF010000147.1:0-2493 GCA_021779655.1 Pseudomonadota bacterium | reverse complement strand
AGCGGCATGCGCACGCAGCTTAATTTCGAGGTTGCCAAGCCGGGCCTTTATGCCGGAGAGAACACGCAATATAACGGCGATGGCTTCGCCGAGGATAAATTCACCGTCAACGCACTCTCCCCGGCGGGTTTTGCAAACTGGGCAAGCCAGTTGCAGGCGCAGCCGCAAACGCTCGACGCGCCGGCCTATACCGCGCTCTCCGTGCAATCCGTGCTGAAAACACCGCCGGTATATGGCCGGGTCGAGCCGGACATTTTCAACCGTATTCTCGCTGGCCAGATACCGGCGGGGTATTCGCAAGAACACCAAGAGCAACAACAGCACCATGAGTCCGGCAATGGCTGACCACGCGCTATGGCATTTCTTCCTTGGCCGCTTCTTGTGGACCGACCTGCCGGTGGTCAAGGCGTGGCGGCATCCCGATATCAGCAACCTCATCGCGGCCGGCGCATCGCTCGTCGCGGCGTTTGGCGCATTGGGCGCAATGGCGCTCATCACCTTCCTCCGTAAATGGCGCTATCTGTGGGAGGCGTGGTTCAAGAGCCTCGATCATAAGCGCATCGGCATCATGTATATCTGCCTTGCCACCGTCATGCTGCTGCGAGGCGTGATCGAGGCCGTGCTGATGCGGGCGCAGCAGGATGTCGCGGTGAATTCGCCGGGGATGCTCTCGGCGGATCATTTCGGGCAGTTCTTCACCACCCATGGCACGATCATGATCTTCTTCGTGGCGATGCCGCTGCTCTCGGGGCTGATCAATTTCGCCATGCCATTGCAGATCGGCGCGCGCGACGTGGCCTTTCCCTTTCTCAACTCCATGGGCCTGTGGCTTTCCATCGGCGGCGCCGGGCTGGTCATGGTCTCGCTCGTGATCGGCGAGTTCTCGACCGGCGGCTGGAGCGGCTATCCGCCCTATACCGAGCTTGCCTTCAACGGCGGCGTCGGCCCGGATTACTGGATCTGGGCCGTTACCATGAGTTCCATGAGCGCAATGACGACGGGGATAAACTTCGCCGTCACCATCTATAAATTTCGCGCGCCCGGCCTTACCTGGATGCGCCTTCCGCTGTTCACCTGGACAGCGCTTTGCACCGCCATCCTCATGATCTTCGCCATGCCGCCGCTTACTGTCGCCACGCTGCTGCTTGCCGCCGACCGCTATCTCGGCATGCATTTCTTCACCAACGATCTGGGCGGCAACCTGATGAATTATATCAACCTGTTCTGGCTGTTCGGCCATCCGGAGGTCTACATCCTCATCCTGCCGGCCTTCGGGGTTTTTTCGGAGGTGGTCTCTGCCTTCTCGTCGAAAGAGCTCTACGGCTATGTCTCGCTGGTCATCGCCACCATGGCGATCGCCGTGCTCTCCTTCGCCGTCTGGCTGCATCATTTTTTCACCATGGGCCAGAGTCCGGACATCAATGCGTTTTTCGGTATCGCCACCATGCTCATCGGCATTCCGACCGGCGTTAAAATTTATAACTGGGCCTGGACCATGTTTCGCGGCCATGTGCGCTACACCGCGCCCATGCTGTTTTCCATCGCCTTCATGGTCACCTTCGTCATCGGCGGCCTCACCGGCATCGTTCTGGCCCAGCCGCCGCTGGATTACATGACGCATAATACGCTTTTTCTCGTGGCGCATTTCCATAACATGCTCATCCCCGGTACGCTTTTCGGCATGATCGCGGGCTGTCAGTACTGGTTTCCCAAGGCGTTCGGCTTCCGGCTGGCGGAGAAATGGGGCCGCGTTTCGGTGCTGTTCTGGGTTGTGGGATTCTATTGCGCCTTCATGCCGCTCTATGTGCTGGGCGCGGCCGGCGCCACGCGGCGCACGGTGGAATTCTACGATCCGAGCTTCCGCCCCTGGCTCATGGTCGCCCTTTTCGGCGCCTTGTGCATTTTCGCCGGGGTTTGCTGCCTCGGGCTGCAGGTCTGGTCCAGCATCCGCCTGCGGGAGGCGCTCGCGGTACCGGTGGGCGATCCATGGGATGGGCGGACGCTGGAATGGTCCATTCCGGCGCCGGCACCGGAATATAATTTCGCGGTGATCCCGCAAGTCGGCCGGCGGGATGCGTTTTTCTGGCGCAAGGCGGCGCATGGCGCCTATATCCCCGCGCATCATTACCATGACATCGAAATGCCGAAGCCGAGCGCCTGCGGGCCGGTTTTCGGCGTCGCCATGGCGGTTTCGTTCTTCGGCCTTGTCTGGCATATCTGGTGGATGGCGATCCTCTTTGGCATCGTCACGGTTGCCGCGGGTATCGCGCGCAGCTTTCTGCGTGACCTGCACGAGATTATTCCGGAATCGGAAGTGCGCGCGCAGCAGAGCCGCTGGCTGGCCGGGGCCGCCGCCGCCACCCCGATTCCCCGGGAGCTTGAGGAAACCGCCATGAATACGGGGCTCTCCATATGTCCGAAGTAACCGAGCCTGAACTGATTCATGCAGGGCTGAACCTGCGCAATCATCCGCCGGCGCTGCGCGCGCAGGTG
>JAJYAF010000146.1 GCA_021779655.1 Pseudomonadota bacterium | reverse complement strand
GCGGCTTGAGAGCATCAGCATCTACGCCAACAGCCACTACGTCACGCCCCGCCCGACGCTGACGCAGGCGATCGGCCGTATCAAGCAGGAATTGCGGGAGCGGCTCGATGCCCTGGCCGCCGAAGGCAGGCTGCTGGAGGCGGAGCGGCTGCAACAGCGCACGACCTTCGATATCGAAATGATGGAGACCACCGGCTCCTGCAAGGGAATCGAGAATTATTCCCGCTATCTCTCCGGCCGCAACGCGGGCGAGCCGCCGCCCACCCTGTTCGAATATCTGCCGGCCAACGCCCTGCTGGTGGTGGATGAAAGCCATGTGACGGTGCCGCAGATCGGCGGCATGTACCGGGGGGATTTCGCCCGCAAATCCGTTCTCGCGGAATACGGGTTCCGGCTGCCGAGCTGCATCGACAACCGGCCGCTGAAGTTCGAGGAATGGGAAGCGTTCCGCCCGCAGACGGTCTTCGTCTCCGCGACACCCGGCCCCTGGGAGCTGGAGCGGACGGGAGGCAGCTTCGCGGAACAGGTGATCCGCCCCACCGGGCTTGTGGACCCGGTCACGGAGGTCCGTCCCGTGGAGCACCAGGTGGACGATCTGCTCGCCGAGGTGCGGCGCGTGGCCGGGCAGGGCGGCCGGGTCCTGGTCACCACGCTGACCAAGCGGATGGCGGAGGATCTCACCGAATATCTCACCGAGCACGGGGTGAGGGTGCGCTATCTGCATTCCGACGTGGACACGCTGGAGCGGATCGAGATCATCCGCGATTTGCGCATCGGCGCGTTCGACGTGCTGGTGGGGATCAACCTGCTGCGCGAGGGGCTCGACATCCCGGAATGCATGCTGGTGGCGATTCTGGATGCGGACAAGGAGGGTTTCTTGCGTTCCACGACCTCGCTCATTCAAACCATCGGCCGCGCCGCCCGCAATGTGGATGGCCGGGTGATCCTGTATGCCGACACCATGACCCGCAGCCTGACGCAGGCGCTGGAGGAGACGGAGCGGCGCCGGGCCAGGCAGATCGCCTGGAACCAGGCGCAGGGGATAACGCCGCAGAGCGTCCGCAAGCATATCGGCGAGGTGATCCACTCGGTGTTCGAGCAGGATTACGTCACCGTCGCGCCGGTCAAGGATGTCGGCATAGACGCCTTCGTCGGCCAGGATCTGCGGGCCAGCATCGGCACGCTGGAAGCGCGGATGCGCAACGCGGCGGCGGATCTGGCGTTCGAGGAGGCGGCCCGCCTGCGCGATGAGATCAAGCGCCTGGAGGCGCTGCAACTGGGGCTGACACCGCCTGCGCCATCCCGCAAACCGGCCGGCCGCGTGCCGGTTCCGCTCGGGCCCGGCGGCGGCGGATACGACCCGGACGCGCGCAAGCCCGGGCGCCGGCGCAAACGGCCATGATCCCGGCGATGAGGCTTCCGCTCCCCATCCTGCTCCCCCTCCTCGCCGCTTTCGTGCTGGCCTGGCCCGTGGCCGCCCCGGCCGCCGTGGACCTCACCGGGCAAAACGCGATCTACGATCTCACCCTTGCCAAGGTCCGCACCCACGATGTCACCGGCGCCACCGGGCAGATGCGTTTCTCGGTGGCCGATGGCTGCACCGGCTGGGGGACCACGCAGCACATGGTGCTGCTGATCCGCAACGCCGACGGCTCGCTGACCAAGACCGTGACGGATTATGTCACCTGGGAGACCAAGGACGGGGGAAAGCTGGTCTTCCAGTTGAGCGAGAAGGATAACGACGGCAAGCCCGTGATCGACGATGCCGGCACCGCGATCCGCTCGGCCGACGGCTCGGGCACCATAACCTATTCAACCCCGGCGAAGCGGGTGATGGCGATGCCGAAGGGCACGCTGTTTCCCATGGCGCATACCGCGGCCATCCTGAATGCCGGATGGCGGGGCGCGCATTTCATTTCCGTGCCGCTGTTCGACGGGACGACGAATGACGGCGCGCAGCACACCTTCATCGTGATACTGGGCCATACCGATCCGGCCGAGAACCGCTTTCCCGGCCTCGCGAAACTGTCCGGGACCAAGGTGGATATCGCCTTCTACGAACGCAAGCACGCGGATCAGAACCCGGATTTCCGGGCGCGGATGCTTTATTACGATAACGGCGTCGCGAACGACATCCTCATGGATTTCGGCGATTTCGTGATGCGCGGGCGGCTGGTGGGGCTGCAAATCCCTCCCTCCCTCTGCAAATAGCCCGGCGCCCCGCCTGTTCCGGTTTTGGGGGGGAACGCAAAAGCGCCACTTTCCTGTAACGGGCGGCGTTGCTAATATGGCACGAATCGACGTGCTGACGGCGGTTTTCAAGCGGACTTCAAGCATCGGTCCGGCGTCTGGAAGGGTAATATGAAGTTCAGGGCTGATCGCGCCACGCTGATGAAATCGCTGGCCCATGTGCAGAACGTGGTGGAAAAGCGCAACACCATTCCCATCCTCGCGAATGTGCTGCTGGCCGTCCGGGACGGGCGGCTCACCATCGCCGCGACCGATCTGGAAATCGCCCTGGTCGAGGAGGTGCCGGCCGAAACCCTGCGCGATGGCGCCGTCACCGTCCCGGCCGCCACCCTGTATGAAATCGTCCGGCGGCAGCCGGAAAACGCCATGATCGAGCTTGATCACGCCGGGGGGGACGCGCCGCTCGCCCTGCGGGCGGGGCGCTATACCACGAGCCTGGTCGTGCTCAGCGTCGATGAGTTTCCCAAGCTCGATGCCGGCCGGCTGACGCACACGTTCAGCCTGTCCGCGTTGAGCCTGCGCGGGCTGATCGACCGGACGAAGTTCGCGATCAGCACGGAGGAGACACGCTACTACCTCAACGGCATCTATCTGCATGCCGCCGAAGCCGATAGCCGGCCGGTGCTGCGCGCCGTGGCAACGGATGGCCACCGCCTGGCGCGGGTGGAGGAGCCGCTGCCCGAGGGCGCCGCCGGCCTCCCGGGCGTGATCGTCCCCCGCAAGACCGTGAATGAACTGCGCAAACTACTCGATGAAATGAACGGCGAGATCGAGACGGCGCTTTCCGAAACGCGCATCCGCTTCACCATCGGTCCCATGCGGCTGACCAGCAAGCTGATCGACGGCACCTTCCCCGATTACGACCGCGTGATTCCCCGCAACAACGACAAAATCCTGCGCGTGGACAAGAAGGATTTCGCCGCCGCGGTATCGCGCGTCTCCGCCATTTCCTCGGATCGGCACCGGCCGGTGAAGCTTTCCCTGGCGCGGGATCTGCTGGTGATTTCCGCCGCCAACCCCGAACAGGGCACGGCGACCGAGGAATTGGAATCCGACCGGATAAAATACGATTCCGGGCCGCTGGAAATCGGCTTCCAGGCCCGCTACCTCAACGACGTGACAGACCAGGTGCAGGGCGATGTTGAATTCGTCTTCGCCGATGGCGCGGCCCCCACGCTGGTCCGCGACCCTGACGATCCGCACGCCATCTATGTGCTGATGCCGATGCGCGTATAACCTCGCGGTGTGCCCGATCCAATCGCGCTGCGCCGCTTAACGCTCACCGATTTCCGCTCCTACCGCGCGCTCCGCTTCACGCCCGCCGCGCCGGTCTGCGTGTTCACCGGCCCCAATGGCAGCGGCAAGACCAATCTTCTGGAGGCAATCTCGCTTCTCGTTCCCGGACGCGGCCTGCGCGGGGCGCGATTTTCGCAGCTGGCCCGCCGTGGGGTGGAAGCCTCGGGCGGCTGGGCGGTGGCGGCGCGGCTTTCCGGGCCAGAGGGTGATTTCGAAATCGGCACGGGCATGGCGGAGCAGGCGCCCGAGCGCCGGGTTTTTCAGCTCGACGGCGCCACCCCCCGCACGCAGGCGGAAATCGCGGCGCGGCTCGCGGCGGTATGGCTGACACCGCAGATGGACCGGCTGTTCACCGAAACCGCCGCCGGCCGGCGGAAATTTCTCGATCGCCTGGTGGTGGCGCTGGAGCCGGGCCATGCCAGGGAGGTCGCGGCGTTCGAATCCGCCTCGGCGCAGCGCGGCCGGCTGGTGGCCGGCCCCCGGCCGGATACGGGCTGGCTCACGGCGCTTGAGGATTCCATGGCCCGCCACGCGGTCGCCGCAACCGCGGCGCGGCTCGCCTTGATCACGCGCCTGAACGCCGCATCGGAGGCGGGTGTGGCAGCGCCCTTTCCCGCCGTGCGCCTGGCGCTGGAATGCCCGATCGGCGCGCGGCTCGCCGCCGCGCCGGCGATCGCCGTGGAGGACTGGCTGCGCGCTGCCCTGGCGCAAGCCAGGCCGCTGGATACGGAAAAGGGTTCCGCGAGCCACGGCCTGCAACGCGCGGATCTCTCGATTCTCGATGCGCGGAGCGGCCGTCCGGCCGGGTTTTCCTCCACCGGAGAGCAGAAATCCATGCTGCTTGGCATCGTTCTGGCGCATGCCGCGCTCATCAACGCGGTGCGGGGCAGCGCGCCCCTGCTGCTGCTGGACGAGCCGCTGGTGCATCTCGACACGAACAGACGTGCGGCGCTGTTCGCCGCGCTCACGGCGCAGGGCTTGCAGGTCCTGCTCACCGGCACCGATCCGGAACCGTTCCAGCCGCTCGCGGCGGCCTGTTACACGCTGCGGGATAGCTGTATATACCCGGCATGATCGAAACTTTTCCAAGGCTTGATTTCCAATGCGCCTGCTGATTCTGGGTGATATCGTCGGCCGGGCCGGCCGCGACGCGGTGTGCGACGCGCTGCCGGGGCTGCGCGCGCGCTGCCGCGCCGATTTCGTCGCGGTGAACGCGGAGAACGCCTCGCACGGCTTCGGCCTCGCGCCGGAGATGGCGGAGGCGCTGTTTGCCGCCGGCGCGGATGTTCTCACCCTTGGCAATCACGCCTGGGACCGCAAGGAGATCATCCCGTATATCGCGCAGGAGCCCCGGCTGATCCGGCCGTCGAACTTCCCTCCCGGCACTCCCGGCGCCGGCGCCGCCCTGGTCACGCTGCCTGATGGGCGGCAGGTGCTGATCGCCCAGTTCATGGGCAGGCTGTTCATGGACCCGCTGGACGATCCGTTCCGCGCGGCCGAGGAACTGCTGGGCCGCAACAGGCTCGGGGCGAATGTCCAGGCAGTGATCATCGAAATCCACGGCGAGGCGTCATCCGAGAAAATGGCGTTCGCGCACGCGCTGGATGGCCGGGTTTCCGCCGTCGTGGGCACGCACACGCATGTGCCCACCGCCGATCATCAAGTGCTTCCCGGCGGCACCGCTTACGTGACCGATCTTGGCATGAGCGGGGACTATGACAGTGTGATCGGCATGACGAAAGCGGCGGCGGTTAGCCGGTTCGTCCGCAAGATGCCGGGAGACCGGCTGGCGCCCGCGGATGGACCCGCGACAATCTGCGGCGCCTTTATCGAAACGGACGAGCGCGGATTGGCGCTGCGGATTGAACCGGTGCGCCTGGGCGGCCGTCTGCGTCCGGCAATGCCGGAATAGGGCGGCGGCGCGTTTCGCGTTCCGGCTTCAGGCAAAGCTTCACCGTTCGTTTGATCCCGATCAAGGCAATATCCGGTGGATCGGTTCTTCCTGGGTCGCTGAGATGGCCGGATGGATCACATCGCGTTGACAGCCTCGGAAGGAAGAGTCGTGGCCGTGCGTGGCGCGGTGGTCGATGTCGCCTTCGCGCCGCTGTCCCTGCCTCCGGTCGATAGCGCCCTCGCGGTGGCCTGGGACCGGCCGGGCCGGCTCATCCTGGAAGTTCACAGCCATCTCGATACCGGCACGGTCCGTGCGGTCGCGTTGCAGGACACCGCCGGCCTGGCGCGCGGCGTCGCCGTCCATCCCCTGGGCGGCCCCGTGGCGGTCCCGGTAGGCGATGGCGTCCTGGGGCGGCTCCTCGACGTGACCGGGGCGCTGCGCGACCATGGTCCGGTTCTCCCCGCGACGACCCCCACCCGGCCGATTCACCATGCCCCGCCCGCGCTGCGGCAGGAAACCTCCGTGGTGACCATGTTCGAAACCGGAATCAAGGTGATCGATCTGCTCACCCCCCTCGCGCAGGGGAACAAGGCGGCGATGTTCGGCGGGGCCGGCGTCGGCAAGACGGTGCTGCTGATGGAACTGATCCG
>JAJYAF010000145.1 GCA_021779655.1 Pseudomonadota bacterium | reverse complement strand
CATCGGCGATTCGCTTTCCGGCTGGCTGCTGATCTGGGATGCGCTTGCCTCGGTATTCAGAAAGGTGCGGTTACGGCGTGACCCGGAATGTTCGACATGTGCCGGCGGCTTGAGCGCGGCGTTTCCCGAAGCGGCCGGCTAGCGCGCGGGAGCCTGCTGCTCCTGGCGCTTGCCGCCGCCGGCTGGTCGCCCGCGCCGGTTGGCACGGGGCCTGGACCCGCGCGCGGCAGCGTGGACGGCTACCCGGTGCCGCGCTTCGTCTCGCTGCGCACGGATGAAGTGAATTTCCGCGCCGGGCCGGGATTTCAGTACCCGGTGGTGTGGGTTTATCAGCGCAAGGGCCTGCCGGTGGAAGTGATCGGCGAATTCGATGTCTGGCGCCATGTGGTGGCGCCGGATGGCGGGAGCGGCTGGGTGCATGAGGCAACCATCCGCGCGCGGCGCGGTTTTATTGTTACGAATTCGCAAGCAAAACTGCGAACCAGCCCGGACGCCGGCGCGGCCGTGGCGGCGATTCTCGATTCCGGGGTGTCGGGCGATTTATTGCGATGCAAGACCGGGAATGACTGGTGCGAGGTTAGCGCCGGCCATGTAACCGGCTATTTGCAGCGGGAGGATTTCTGGGGTGCGTTCGCCGATGAAACCGTGGGCGGAAGCTGAAAAGTTACCTAGGCGTTAAAAAGTTGTCCACAAGAAAATTTGCCGCGTATGCCTGGATCGGTTGCGATTTGCGGGTGCTTGCTTTACTGCATGTTGTAGTTGAAAACAGGAGGGCTACAATATGGAGTGGTCGGAAGAGGTTATTACCAAACTCCGGGTACTTTGGGGGGAAGGCCATTCAACTGCCGAAATCGGGCGCCGACTCAATATTTCCAAGAATGCGGTCGTTGGCAAAGCGCACCGGTTGAACCTGCCCGCGCGGCCTTCTCCCATCCGCCGCGGCGTGGAGGGCAGCCTGCCGCGCCGGCATCCGCCGCGCCGCGTTCAAGGCCCCACCCTGCCGCCTTTGGCCGCTGCCATCGGCGCGCCGGCGCTGCGGCCGATGATGTCACCGCCGAAGCAGACCGTGCGTGCCACGCCATGCTGCTGGCCGATCGGAGAGCCGGGGAAGCCGAGCTTCCATTTCTGCAATACCGATTCGATCCCGGGTAAGCCCTATTGCGAAGACCACGCCGCGATCGCCTATGTCCGCGTCCGCGACCGGCGGGAGGCCGCCGCCTGAGACCGGCGGGAGGCCGCCCGCTTGAGACCGGCGGGAGGCCGCCCGCTTGAGACAGGCGAGGCCGCCGCTTGAACCGAACGCCTTTGCCATGCCGCGCGAGGCGGCGGGCGGTGATCGGGTAAGGCCTCAGAACGCGTTGATGACGCGGCCGAAAACGCCCGGCTTCTGATTGGTTTGCACGGGCGTCTGGCCGCTGGTCGGCGGCTGGCCAAGCGCCGTGTTCTCCTGCAGCCGGCGCGATTCGGTGGTGGCGTCCACCGTGGGCTCGCCGGCGGGGCCCGATCCCATCAGCTTGCTTACGAAGCCCGGGGACTTGGAATCGATCAAGGCATCCTGATTCACCTGCGCGCGGATGTCCGGCGGCGGGGGCGGCCCGGCCTCGGCCAGGAGCGCCTGCTCGCCCGCGCCGGCGGAGCCGGGCGGCGCCACAATGGAGGAGGCCGGGGAAAGCGTGACCAGACCCTGCTGCGCGGCGTCCTCCTGCTGCGGACGCGGCTCGCCCGGGGTGGGCGGCGGCAGTTGCCCCAATTCCGGCGGCATGGATAGCGGCGGCTGCGTGCCGACCGCGAAGGCATCCGGCGGGTTCACCTTCAGGCCGAAGGTTTTGGTGAAGCCGTTGCTGTTGCTGCACCCGCAAACCGCCAGGCTCAAACAAGCGGCGGCGAGACGGGAAGCAGCGAGACCGTAAACCGAGCGTTTCATGCGGGCTTCCTATCCCCGCCCGCGCCCCGCCGCAACAGGTTCTCCAGCATCAGCGCGATTACGCCGCAGACGATCGCGGAATCGCCCAGATTGAAAACGTAGAACGAATACGCGCCGAGATGCGCCTGGATGAAATCGACCACCGCGCCGAAGCGGAAACGATCGATCACGTTGCCGATGGCGCCGCCCATGATCGCGCCGATCGCCAGGCCTTGAAACAGCCTCTCGGCCCGCCACAGCCAGAACCCGAGCACCGCCACCACCGCCAGCGCGAGCAGCGAAAGCGCGATCCAGTGCAGGGTGCCAAGGGAATGAAACATGCCGAAGGTGATGCCCCGGTTCCAGACCAGAACGAAGTTGAGCACCGGAAGCAGCACCAGGAAACGCCCGTCCTGCAAATGCAGGCCATGCAATACCCAGTATTTGGAAAGCTGGTCGGCCGCCAGCACGAGCAGCCCGAACCCGAACCCGGCGAGGCGATGGCTCATCCCACCGCCTCGCAGCAGCGGACGCAGAGGCCGGGATGGCGCGCGTCGCGGCCGACCTCGGGCAGGACGCGCCAGCAGCGCTCGCATTTTTCCCCGGGGGCGACGGCGGCCGAATCCTCCGCGCCGAACAAGGCGGCGGAGGTGATGCAGAGCTCGGCCCAGTCCGGCGCGCTGTCCAGCAGCGCGCGGGCGGCGGGCGAGAGGATGGCCACGGCTTGCAGCGAGGAGCCGATTGTCTTCTCGCGGCGCATCGCCTCGATCGCCGCCGTGACGTTCGAGCGGATTTCACGAAGCGCCGCCCAGCGGGCGGCGAGGCGCTCATCGGTCCAGTGCGCGGGGATTTCCGGAAACAGCGTGAGATGCACCGAGACGTCCTCACCGAAGCGGGCGGTGTATGCCTCCTCGGCCGTGAAGGGCAGGGCGGGGGCGAGCCAGGCGCAGAGGCAGCGGTGCAGAATGTCCAGCACCGTGCGGCAGGCGCGGCGCTTGGGCGCGTCGGCCGGGTCGCAGTACAGGCTGTCCTTGCGGATGTCGAAATAAAACGCCGAAAGATCGGTGGCGCAGAAATGATGCAGCGCCGGGTACACGCCGGCCCAGTCATGCGTCTCCACCGCGCGGGCCAGCATGGCGCCGAGCCCGGCCAGCCGGTGGAGGATCAGCCGCTCAAGCTCCGGCAATTCGCGCTCCGGCAGCCTTTCAGCCTCGGTGAAGCCTTCCAGCGAGCCCAGCAGCCAGCGCAGCGTGTTGCGCAGGCGGCGGTAGAGTTCGGCCTGCTGCTTGAGGATTTCCGGGCCGATGCGCAGATCCTCGGAGGTGTCGGCGTTCATCACCCAGAGCCGCAGGATGTCCGCGCCGTACTGGTCGTTCACCTCCTGCGGCGCGGTGACGTTGCCGAGCGATTTCGACATCTTGCGCCCCTGCTCGTCCAGCACGAAGCCATCCGTCACGATCGCCTTGAAGGGGGCCGCGCCGCGCGTGCCGACCGCTTCCAGCAGCGACGCCTGAAACCAGCCGCGATGCTGGTCGGAGCCTTCCAGATAAACATCGGCCGGTGTGGGCAGGCCGCGAGCCTCCAGCACGAAAGCGTGGGTCGATCCGGATTCGAACCAGACATCGACGATGTCCATCACCTGCTCGTAATCGCCGGGGTCGTGGTCCGGCCCCAGGAAATCGGCGGGCGGGCGGGCGTACCAGGCATCGGCACCCTCGCTTGCGAAAATCTCCGTCACCCGCGCCATCACCGCCGGGTCGCGCAGCGGCTCATGGGTGGTCTTGTTCACGAAAATCGCGATCGGCACGCCCCAGGCCCGCTGGCGCGAAATGCACCAGTCCGGGCGCGATTCGACCATGGAGCGGATGCGGTTGCGGCCGGCCTCGGGGACGAAACGGGTGGCGTCGATGGCGGCCAGCGCCTTCTCCCTGATCCGCTCCGGGCCATCCATGCGGATGAACCAGTTCGGCGTCGCGCGGTAGATCAGCGGCGCCTTCGAGCGCCAGGAATGCGGGTAGGAATGCAGGAATTCCTCCCGCAGCAGCAGCGCGCCGGCCTGGCGCAGCGCGGCGCAGACAGGGTCCGCCGCCTTGTAGACATGCAGGCCGGCGAAGAGGGGGATTGAAGGATAGTACGTGCCGTCCGCCTGCACGGTATCGGGAACGGCGATGCCATGGGCGCGGCAGACGTTGAAATCCTCCTCGCCATGGCCGGGCGCCATGTGGACGATGCCGGTGCCGGCTTCGGTGGTCACGAATTCGGCCGGCAGCACCGGAACATCGAAAGCATAATAGGGGTCCTGCCGGTGCAGCGGATGGCGGAAATGCTTGCCGATGAGCGCCTCGCCCAGGAAGCGGCGCAGGACGCGGTGGCGGAGGATGCCGGTTTTGGCGAGGAACGATTCGAGCAGCGCCTCGGCGACGATGAGCCTCTCGCCGGGGGTCGCGCCGCTCTCCTCTTCCGCCGCCTCGACCTCAAGGAGCACATAGGCGATGCTCTCGCCGATCGCGAGGGCGCGATTGCCGGGAATGGTCCAGGGCGTCGTGGTCCAGATGACGATGGAGGCGCTGTCCCCGGCGCTGCCGCTCGCGCCTGGGAACCTGACATAGATCGCGGTGTCCCGCTTGTCGTGGTACTCGATTTCCGCCTCGGCGAGCGCGGTTTTCTCCACCGGGCTCCACATCACCGGGCGCAGCCCCCGGTAGAGCGCGCCGTTGCGCAGGAACTTGCCGATCTCGGCGGCGATTGCCGCCTCGGCGGGAAAATCCATCGTCGCGTAACGGTTGGCCCAGTCACCGGCGATGCCCAGGCGCTGAAATTCCTCCGCCTGCACCGCCATCCAGTGCCGCGCGTATTCCCGGCATTCCCTGCGGAATTCCAGGATCGGCACTTCGTCCTTGTCGCGTTTCGCGGCGCGGTATTGCTCCTCCACCTTCCATTCGATGGGCAGGCCGTGGCAGTCCCAGCCGGGGATGTAATTGGCATCCCTGCCGGCCATCTGCTGCGCGCGGTTGATGACGTCCTTGTGGATTTTGTTGAGCGCGTGGCCGATATGGAGATTGCCGTTCGCGTAGGGCGGTCCATCGTGCAGGATGAAGGCCGGGCGGCCGGCCGCCGCCTCGCGCAGGCGCCGCCACAGGCCCATCGCCTCCCAGCGGGCGAGTTGCGCCGGCTCGCGCCGGGGCAGCTCGCCGCGCATCGGGAAGGCCGTGCGCGGCAGAAAAACGGTGGCTTTGTAATCGGTGACGATGTCGGTCATGAAAGAAACCCGGCGGAGATGGAAGCCAAAATGCGGCCGAAAACGCCCTTCAAGCCAGGGCCGGCGGCGTAATTCGCAGCGATATCTCGCCGGTGATGCGCGGATTCATGGCGGGATTATGCGGCTTAGGAGAGCGCCTGGTCAAGCAAGGCGCGGGCCTGGCCGGCATCGGCGGCGATCTGGCGCCTGAGATCCGCGAAGCTCGGGAATTTCATCTCCTCCCGCAGGAAGAAATGCAGCTCCACGGCCAGTTCCGCCCCGTAGAGATCGCCCTCGAAATCGAAGAGATGGGCTTCCAGGCGGGATTCCTCGCCGCCGACGGTAGGCCTGACGCCGAGATTGGCCACGCCCCTGACCCGCGCCCCGCCGGGCAGCCGGGCGATGACGGCATAAACGCCGCGCGCCGGTTCCAGATGGCGGCCCAGTGGGATGTTGGCCGTGGGAAAGCCGATGGTCCGGCCGCGCGCATCGCCGTGCGTGACGGGGCCGCTGATGGAGAACGGCCGGCCGAGCAGGGCCGCGGCGCGTTCGGGGTAGCCATCCTGCAGCAGGCGGCGGATGCGGGTGGCGGAAATCGGGCCCTCGGCGTCGGTCACCGGGGGCACCAGGCTGAGGCCGATGCCAAAGGCTTCGGCGCGCGCCGCCAGCAGGGCGGTATCGCCGCCGCGCCGGTGACCGAAGGCGAAATCGGTCCCGCAGGCGAGATGCGCCGCCTTCAGCCCATCGGCCAGGACCTCCGCAATGAACTGCTCGGCCCTGAGACGGGCGAATTCCGCGTTGAAGGGCAACTCGAAGACGACCTCCACCCCCAGCGCCTCCAGCGCCCGCAGCCGCTCCCGCGGCAGGGTGAGCCGGAAGGGCGGATCCTGCGGCCGGAAATACTCGCGCGGATGCGGCTCGAAGGTCAGCACCGCCTTCGGACGGTCAGGCCGCGCCGCATGCGCCACATGGATGACGCCGG
>JAJYAF010000144.1 GCA_021779655.1 Pseudomonadota bacterium | reverse complement strand
CTACGAATCACAAAACAAGCCCGTGCCGGAAGCCCCGATTCTAGTCAGGTTCAAACCGCTCTAGTGGGGCCAGCACGGAAATCGGGAAGGCCGAAGTGGACGACCGCCATGCCTCGGCATAGCTGAACGATAACAGGCCATCCGGATGTGCCTGGATTTCGCCGACAAGCAGGGTCTCATAGAAAACCGGTGTGGCTGCCATTACGTAGCCCCCGGCAAATCGGCATTCGTGCTGGCGGTCGTCATCTCTATGCCGAGGGCCTTACCGACCCTTAGGGCCATGCCAAGACGGCAGGACGCTTTGCCCGCTTCAAGGTCAATGATGAAGCGCAGGCCGGTCCCGGAGATCAGGGCAAGCTCGGCCTGGGTCAGCCCAGCCTTGCGCCGGTTGGCCCTAATCATGTCTCCAAATGCTTTTGCCAGATCGTCAGTCATGCAACGTCAAAAAAATTCCCGATCGGGAACATGCTCCTGGTTTCTCTGGATTTCAAGGTAAATATGCCAGATCGGGAATATTTTGATAAATTGTGCCTCGGAAGCGGCAAAATACGCTCGATCGGGAATACGCCGGTACGAGGCTCATCTCCCCAATCTTGGCCCCCGTGGCCTGAGCATGTTTCGCAGTTCCTGGGCTCTTCTCATTTCTTCGGCCTGCCGCGCCCGTTCCGCCTGCGCGGCGATCAGCGCCTCCCGGCCCTTCTCCAAGGATGCGCGCAGTTTTTGTTCGGCTGCATCCGCTGTCGGACCGGAATGTGTGCGACGATGCCGAGCGGCCTCGAAGCGCAGCGACGAACCTTTATCCTCGCGCTGCCGCATGATCTGCCCAGTCAGGGCGGCGAGGTCCGGCGCCAATTCGCGCGGCACGAAGAGCCGGTAATCCTCCCGGTGCCGTGTGCCGATGACATAGGCCGCGCGGGCATCCCAGGCATAGGAATTGTCATAGACGGCCGCCGTCGTGGGCTGCGTCTTACCCTGGCCCTTATAGCCCGTGCCGCTATAGCCCAGCCCCCATTTGTCGTATTTCGCCGGATCGAACGCGACGGTCGCCCCGTCATCCTTCACGATTTCGATGTGCCTCGGTGCCACGGCTTTGACGGTGCCAAACTCCGATGTCGCTACGCCGAGCTGCCGGTCGGTCTCGTAAAATTGCACCCGCTCTCCGGCGGCAATCGACACGTCACCGCGCACCGTCTTGAATCCATGCGCCTGGATCGGATTGCCCTTCACGGAAAGGTCGGCCCGTCGCCGCTGCTGCTCAGCCCGGTTCAGCTCCTCCACCTCTTTATTGGTGCTGGCATAGAGGAAGCTCGGCGCGTCGATTGACGCCTGCGCCGCCACCGCGCGTTGTCGCGCATCGGCCAAGCTGTCACACCAGACGATCTGGCCTCGCCGGTCATATGCCTCCAGCGCGGTATGAACATCGCCCCGCGCAAAATCCTCGCTGGCTTTGGCCTGGTAGGCCTGACGCTGCCGCAAGACGGTTTTCAGCTCAGCCGCGCCATGTTGGTTGACCAGCTCCGTGAACATCCCGCCGCGCGACACCGACGCGAATTGCCGGTCATCTCCCGCCAGGATCAACCTGGCTCCACTCTGCTCTGCGCCCTTTAGCAGCTTCGCCATGATGGCGTTATCCATCATGCCCGCCTCATCGACCATCACGACGGTTTTGCGATCCCAGCGCGATGGGTCACGCTCCAGCTGCCCCAGCTCGCGATGTAAAGTCGCGGCATGGCCGTAGCCGTCCTTGCGCAAATCCGCGACGACGGCATTGGTCGGGGCCAGGCCGATCACGCGATACCCCTCCGCCTCGAACGAGTGCCGCGCCGCATTCAAGGTATGGCTCTTCCCCGTTCCGGCCCGGCCGATGACAATGCTGATTTGCCGGCCGTCCGTGACGTGCTCCGCGGCCGCGCGCTGCTCGTCCGTCAAATCGGCGCGGGCCAATCGTCCTCGGCCGGAGCGGCCAAGCGCCGGGCCGAATGATTCCCGTATGCGCTCAGCCGCGCCAATGATCGCTAGTTCCTCCGCGCGCACCTGGCGCGTGGTCCAGCCGATCTCGTCTCGGCCATCGGCGAGGAGTGGGACGACATCAGCGTGGCCGGTGATCCGCGCCTCCAGCGCGTCGCGCTGCTCTCCCTCCAGCCCGGATTTGTTCAAAGCCTGGCGCACATCGCGGGCGGTAAACACCGCCTTCCGTGCGGTGAGCCGCTCCAAAATATCGTCCGGATCGCGCAGCTTTGCTTGCTCGGCAGCCGTATTGGCCTGGGCGATTTCGGCCCGGTCGGCGATGACCTGTTGATTCAAAAGCTGGCCACGCGTGTAATGCTCCTCCGGCACCGTTCGGCGCTCGCGGATATCGGCGGTTATTCCCAGCCGCTCAAAATATTCCTTCTGGAATTCAGCCCAGCGGATGTCCCAGTTCTCGGCCTCGCTGATAAAATGATTGGCCTCCTTGCTGGCAAAATCGGGGTTCATGGCACGGGCTTTCTTGCCGAAACCACCGCCGTCCAGGGCCCGCGTGCTGATAAGCAGATGCGCGTGCGGGTTATTCTCCTCGCGGTGGATGGCCCATTCCACCACCACGCCATGGTTCTCGGGCTTGATCTCCTTTACTACGAATTCCAACAGCATGGCCTCGCGCTGTTCGGGAGTCGCTTCGCGCGGCAGGGCGATGGTCATGTGCTTGGCGATTTGCCCGTTCTTCTTCCAGCGTAGCTCGCCGGTCTGCCGGTCGATCGTCTGCTCGGCGCGTTCGGCTGCCCGCCATAGCTGCGCCGCGTCCGCCGCCAATTCTGGCGCGCTGGCGGGCAAGATCATCCCCCTGGCTTCAAGCTCATCGGCCTTGTGGGCAAAATTGAACGGTGTGCCGCTTTGGTCGAGCCTTGCGTCGCGGGCGATATAGGCCGACAGGCCGGTGGCGCTGCTACCCGCTCCGGCCTTGACGATCTCAATGCGGACAAACCGGCTCGCCATCGCTGTCCTTTCTATGCGCCTCTCTTTCCGGCCAACCATTTGACCCAAGCGCCACGCCGGGACAGGTGGCCCTACCTGCGGTCGCCGATTCGGCTGGTGGTGTGCCAACACCACCCTCGACCACGTTTTGCGCAGCAAAACGTATATTGAGCCTAGACCGATTTTCTGCGGGCGCGTCTGTCTTCAGGGTGACTCGAGCATGAAGAGTCGTTCAGCCTGATTGTATTAAGTTTACATTTTTCTCGTAAAAATTGTAGCCGTATTCTGTTCCGTTGTTTTGCCAGTGTTTGGAGACAGAACATGGCAGGATTCGATGAGGCCGCGCTACGGCGCCTGGAAGAGCTGGTCGCCAAGTCAAAGGGGGGCAGCAAACTGCCGGCGCCCGAGGCGCTGGAGCTGAAGGAGCTGAAGCTCCTGCGCCAGACCGCCGAGATTGCCAAAAGCCGGGCGAGTATTGCTGTTGCCAAGCGTAAGATCGAAGACCGGGAAAAATACCGGGTCGGCGGCCTGGCCGTGGCGGCGGGCTTGAGCCGGTGGAATGATGATGAGCTGAAAGGCGGATTCGCCATGCTGGCCGAACTCGCCGATACGGCAAGGGCCGAACTGGGCACGAAAGGCAAGCAGGCGAGGGCGGCGGAAGCCGCTAAAACCGTGCTGGTGCCGCTTCGCGTGTCGTTTGGGGAGGCGCCAGATGAGGCGGTGCTGACCGCGCTGAAAAAACGCGGCTTTAAATGGAACGCCGCAGCCAAGGCGTGGGACGGCACCGGAGAGCCAGCCGATATCCAAGGCGAGGCCGAACTTGGCGGCGGACTGGTCGAGCCGTTGCCGCTGGCGCCTCGGGAATAAGCCCATGTCAGTCCCGATGAGGCCCGGCGCATGAGCGGAGCCGATGACGGCGGCGATGCCGCGGGCCATGGGCGGCGAGCTTCGGATGCGGAGGCGGGGGCCTATTGGCAGCGACTGGCGGGGCAGGTTGACGCAAGTCAAGCGGCAGGGCCGCACCGGAGGCCGGAAATGCCCGATCCTCCAAAACAGACCGATTCACCCGAAAATCTCGATATCACCGACCCCACCATGGCAATCGTGCAGGCATTGCTGGACAATGTGGCCATTACCAAAGAGCTGAAGGACGAATCCGAGGCGGCGCGCAGGGCTATGGCCGATTCCATGCGTAAGACAGCCCTTCAGGCCGACGCCATGTCTGCCGATATGCGCTCAGTGACCATCGCGCTTCAGCAACTGGCCGGGCAGCAGCCAGCCAAATGGGACCGCTATATCTGGGCGGGGATTGGCTTCGTCCTGGGTGTCGTCGTGACGGATGCGAGCTTCACGACGGTCCCGGCCCTCTGGCGCCAGATTTTTGGGTAAGGTCGCACAAGCTTTCCGCAATTTTCTGTGGCAGATCCGCCGTAATCCAGGCTGGGCCGTCAAGGCGGTTCTGTTGAGCCCTTTATGGGCGCCACTCTATTTGCTGAAGACGATCCTGTGGATGATCCTGGCCATGACCCTGGTCGGCCTCGCTGGCGCCGGTGTTGCAATGGTCTTCCATCTCGATCATTCCAAGATCGCCAATATCATCCTCATCGTTGTGACCGTCATCGCGCTGTTCGTCGCTATGGTCTGGGGGCTCACGCGTCCGCTCCTTGAACATTTTGGCGAGCGGGAAAGCGGCACCCATGGCACGGCGCGCTTTGCCACGGAGAAAGAAACCGCGCGCCTGGTGCAAAATAAGCATGGGCTCCTGCTTGGCCGCGATCTCAATTCAGGCAAGTTGCTGCGCTATGCCGGCCCGGCCCATTTGCTCACCATGGCCCCCACGCGCAGCGGCAAGGGTGTCGGCACCATCATCCCGAACCTGCTCACCCTCGACCGCTCGGTAATCTGTATCGATCCGAAAGGGGAGAACACCAGGATCGCCGGGAGAGCCCGTGGAGTGTTCGGCAAGGTGCATATTCTGGACCCATTCGGCGTCACTGGCCGGGCTTCGGCGTCGTTCAATCCGCTCACTTCGCTCGACGCAGCCAGCCTCGATGTGGCGGAGGAGGCAGCCACTCTGGCCGATGCGCTGGTCTATGATCCGCCCGCTCAAGTCGCGGAGGCGCATTGGAATGAAGAGGCCAAGGCGCTCATCGCGGGTCTCATTCTCTACATCGTCGCGCAGGAACCGCCCGGCCGGCGGTCCCTCGCGACTCTCCGCGAGCATCTGACGGCGGCGCCGGAGACGTTCGCGGATTTGTTCGTGCAGATGCAAGGCACCACGGCCGCGGCGGGACTCATCGCCCGCGCCGCCAACCGGCATCTGGGCAAGGATCACCGCGAGGCGGCCGGGGTGCTTTCCGCCGCGCAGCGCCACACGCATTTTCTCGATAGCCCGCGCATGACGGCAGCGTTGGGACACTCGGATTTTGCGTTTGGGGATTTGAAGGCGGAGGTCGCGACGGTGTTCCTTGTCCTGCCGCCGGATCGCCTTGGCGCTTATGCAAGATGGCTGCGCTTGATGGTGACGCAAAGCCTGCAGGATATGACCCGCGCGCCAGGGCGACCTGCCGCACCGGTACTGTACCTGCTCGATGAGTTCGCCGCGCTCGGCCATCTGGCACCGGTCGAGCGGGCCATGGGGCTCATGGCGGGCTACGGCGTGCAGCTTTGGCCCATCCTCCAAGACATCCACCAGCTCCGCGCCACTTACGGCCAGAGCGCCGGGACCTTTCTCAGTAACGCCGGGGTCGTCCAGGTTTTTGGCGTCAATGACCATGACAGTGCCCGTTTGGTCTCCGATCTGCTCGGCCAGGAAACCAGGGTGTTTGAGACCACCAGCCGCGATCCTAATCAGGGTTGGGCCAGTGATCGTCTGACCTTCTCCGAACAGCATACAGGCCGGGCGCTGCTCACCCCCGATGAGGTCCGCAACATGGCGCAAAGCAAGCAACTGCTTTTTCTCACCGGGCAAAGGCCCATCCTCGCCAGGAAGTTGCGATATTACGTGGACGCGGAATTCGCCGGAAAATTCGACAAACCTTAGCCGATGCAACGAAAATCGGGCGCCGTGAGGCGCCCGAAAATTTTGGAAATGGGCCGCCTCAAGCGGCGGCCCTCTCCACCGTGTTGTCCACCTCGTACCGCTGCAGGCCGTGCAGATAATCTGCGGCGCGCTGCGCGT
>JAJYAF010000143.1 GCA_021779655.1 Pseudomonadota bacterium | reverse complement strand
GAGGCGATCGGTTTCGCCGGCATGCTCAAGGGGGATAAGAAAACCTATCAGATGGACCCGGCGAACGCGGAGGAGGCGCTGCACGAAGTCGCGCTCGACCTGGCGGAGGGCGCCGACATGGTGATGGTAAAGCCCGGAATGCCCTATCTCGACATCATCCGCCGGGTGAAGGAGCGGTTCGAAGTCCCGGTTTTCGCCTATCAGGTCTCCGGCGAATACGCGATGCTGGCGGGCGCGATGCAGCGCGGCTGGCTGGACCGCGAGCGCACCATGCTGGAGAGCCTGCTTGCCTTCAAGCGCGCCGGGTGTTCCGGTGTGCTGACCTATTTCGCCCTGGAAGCGGCGCGGCTGCTGCATCCCTGATTCGCCCCTGATGCCGGCTTCCGGCATTCCAGTCACGATCCCTGCCCGGATCGCTGTTCCGCAACGGGACCGAAACCCTCCTCCGCCGGCCAGCGGCGATGCGCCCAGAGCCATTGCCCTGGGTTTTGCCGCACCCAGTTTTCCAACGTCTGGTTGATCCGCCGGGTCGCGTCGATGACATCCGCCGCGCGGTCCTCGGTTTTGCCAACCGTCACGGGTTCCACATAAATACGGAATCGTGCCCCGTTCAGCCGCACCACCCGGTCGGCGACGATCGGCAGGCCGAAGCGGCGGGCGAAAGCGGCGGGCGCGGTTGTCGTCATCGCCTCCCGCCCGAAAAACGGCACCGCTACCCCCTCATCCTGCTTCTGGTCAACGAGCATGCCGATATGCGCATGATTTTTCAGTAAAGCCGCTGCCTGCCTGGCGCCGTCAGCGCCTTTGGGAAGGTATCCCTCCTGGCTCATGGCGGCACGCATTTGAAGGATGATGCGTTCCACAAACGGGTTGTTCGGCGCGCGGTAGAAATGGTGCTGCTTCAGCCCGGCCCGAAATCCCGGCACCGTGGAAAGCTCCCAGTTTCCGGAATGCATGCCGATCAGGATCGCGCCGATGCCGTCATCGCGAAGCCGTGCCAGGCAGTTTGCCGGATCGACCACTTCGACGCGCGTGCTGTCAGTCATCAGCCGGCCGAGATGGGGATACTCGGCAAGGCAGCGGCCGAGATTGTCCCACATCGCGTCGAGAATTTCGGCTAGTTCGGATCTATTTTTGTATTTCATCGCCTTGGCGAGATTGCTGACGGCGGTGCGATGGGCGCCGGAAAGCGGGCCGAACCGGCGCGCCAGCCATCCGCCCAGGGCCGAGGCGGTATCCAGCGGAAGGGCGCCGAAGAACCGGAACAGCAGCCACAAGCCCAATGCCTGAAGCCGGTACAGCGGATGAAAGCCTTTTCGCGGCTTCACCCGGCTGCTCATGGCGCGGAAGGCCGCTTGTGCGCCAGCGCGCTCACGATCCCGTGCAAGGTCGCGAGCTCCTGTTGCGTTGCTTCCCCACGTTGAAAAAGATGTTTCAAATTCCGTATCATACCGGGACGTTTTTCTTCATTCCTTAAAAACCCGGAGGCGTCGCATGCGGCAATCAGGTGGTCCATGAAATTGTCCAGCTCCGCCTTGGCCGCGATGGCGGTTTTGTGGGTTTGCAGCACGTTCGGCGGCTGCTCCGGCTGGCGCGCCAGCCACCACTCATAGGCCATGATCATCACGGCGTGGGCGAGGTTCAAGGACATGAAACCGGGGTTGAGTTCGTAGCGGATCAAGCTGTCCGCCTCCGTGATGTCTTCCTTGTCGAGCCCGCTGCGCTCCGGCCCGAACAGGATGCCGCAATTCAGGCCGCGCGCGCCGATGGCATGGATTTCCCCGGCGGCGCCGCGGGCGGTGAGCACGGGCTTGATGATATGGCGCGGCCGTGGACAGGTGGCGAAGACGCGGTGCAGATCGGCCACGGCCTCACGCACGCTGGTATGCAGGCGGGCCGCTTCGAGAATCCGATGCGCCCCGGAGCCGGTGCGCCAGGCGCGCTCCTGCGGCCAGCCATCGCGCGGCGAAACCAGCCGCAGATGGAACAGCCCGCCATTGCCCATGGCGCGGGCCACGGCGCCGATATTCTCGGCCATTTGCGGCCGTACCAGAATGACGACCGGCGAGGGATCCAGAGGGGCGAGTTCCGCGCCCCCGTTCCGTCCGGTCATCGCTTGCGCCAGGTGGTGCCCGCCGCGCCGTCTTCCAGGAGAATGCCTTCGGCCTCCAGGGATTTGCGGATTTCGTCGGCACGGGCGAAGTCTCCGGCGCGGCGCGCGGCCGCGCGTTCGGCGATCAGCGTCGCGATCCGGTCGCCATCCGCATCGCCGCGGAACCATTCCTCCGGCGTGTGGTTGAACAGGCCAAGGATCGTCCCGGCGGCGCGCAGGCCGGCCGCGGCATCCGCATCACCCTGCAACGCGGCGTCGGCAAGTTCGTGCAGCACCGCGATCGCGCCCGGCGTGTTCAGATCGTCGCATAGCGGCGCGAGCAGCGCCGGAGGGATATGGGCCACCGCCGCCATGCCGGGATGCGCGGCGAGAGCGCGATAGAAGCGGTCCAGCCCCTTCTTCGCCTCCCGCAGCGCCGCATCGGTGAAATCCAGGGTCGCCCGGTAATGGGTGCCGATCAAAAGCAGCCTGACCGCTTCCGCCGGCGCCAAGGCCAGCACTTCCCGCACCGTTTTGAAATTACCGAGCGATTTGCTCATCTTCGCGCCGTTGACGAGCAGCATATGGTTATGCACCCAGAAGCGCGCGAATTCCGAACCCGGAAAGGCGCAGCAGGATTGGGCGATCTCGTTCTCATGATGCGGGAAAATCAGATCGTCGCCGCCGCCATGGATATCGAAATTCTCTCCGAGATGGCGCCAGGACATGGCGGAGCACTCGATATGCCAGCCGGGGCGGCCGCGTCCCCAGGGTGAATCCCAGCCCGGCAATTCCGGCGTGGAGGGCTTCCACAGCACGAAATCCACCGGTTCGCGCTTATAGGGCGCGACCTCGACGCGGGCGCCTGCGATCAGTTCCGCCGGCGAGCGCCCGGAGAACGTGCCATAGGCCGGATCGGAGGCGACCGAGAAAAGGACATGACCCGCCGCCTCATAGGCGTGGCCGCCGGCGATCAGCCGCTCGACGATCATGATGATCTCCGCGATATGCGCGGTGGCGCATGGCTCGATATCCGGGGGAAGGTTGAAGAGAGCCGCCATGTCCGCATGATAATCGGCGGTGGTACGGGCGGTGATGGCGGCGATCGGCTCGCCCGTGGCGAGCGAACGGGCATTGATTTTGTCGTCCACGTCGGTGATGTTTCGTACATAGGTCACGCGCGGATAGAGCCGCCGCAGAAGCCGGACCAGGATGTCGAAAATCACGACATTGCGCGCGTTGCCGATATGCGGAAGGTCGTAAACGGTTGGGCCGCAGAGATACAGGCGCACATTCGCCGGATCGATCGGCGTGAAAACTTCCTGACGCCGGGTGCGGGTGTTATGCAGCCATAGACTGGTCATGCTCCGGCTTTTCGGCCGGCTCGTGCAACTAATCAAGGGTTTATGGCCATGGAAAAGGTTCTCGCTTATATCGACACCCATCTGGACGATTCACTGGCGAGGCTGTTCGCTCTGCTGCGGATTCCCAGCATCAGCGCGCAGCCCGCGCACCGGCAGGACTGTCTTGAAGCGGCCGGCTGGGCGAAGGACAGGCTGGCGGAAATGGGCTTTGCTGCCCGGCTCTCGGAAACCTCCGGCCTGCCGGGCGTGGTCGCCCAGCACAGCGGCGCCGGGCCGGAAGCGCCACATGTGCTGTTCTATGGGCATTACGACGTGCAGCCGGCGGATCCGCTGGCGCTATGGCATAGTGATCCGTTCGACCCGCAACTGGTTGACGGCCCGCGCGGCAAGCAGATCGTCGCGCGTGGCGCCGTGGACGATAAAGGCCAGGTGGTGAGCTTCCTTGAAGCCTGCCGGGCGCATCTCGCGGTGAACGGACGTCTGCCGGTGCGGCTGACCGTGCTGCTGGAGGGCGAGGAGGAATGCGGAAGCCCCTCTTTGGCTGAGCTTCTGACGCAGGAGCGTGAAACGCTCAAGGCGGATTTCGTGCTGGTGGCCGATACCAATATGTGGGACATCGATACGCCGGCGATCACCACCAGCCTGCGTGGCCTGGCGGCGGTGGAGGTGACGATCAAAACCGCGTGCCGGGATCTGCATTCCGGGCTCTATGGCGGGATCGCCCCCAATGCCATCAACGAGTTGATCCATGTTCTGAGTGATCTGCGAAACCCTCAGGGACGGATCCGGATCCCCCATTTCTACGACGGCGTGATGCCGGTGCCGGAGGAGATGCGCAATTCCTGGGAACATCTTGGCTTCGACACGGAAGCCTTCCTGGGCGAGGTGGGGCTGACGATGCCGGCCGGCGAAACCGGGCAATCACCGCTCGCCCAGCTCTGGGCCCGGCCGACCCTGGATATCAACGGCATTTTCGGCGGCTATCAGGGTGAGGGAACAAAGACCGTCATTCCCGCCGAGGCGACCGCGAAGCTTACCTTCCGCCTCGTGCCGGGGCAGGACCCGCAGGCAATAGTGCGCAATTTCGAAAATTTCGTGAGCGCGCGGCTGCGTGGCGACGCGAAGGCGAGTTTCAAGCACCAGGGCGCGGCGCCGGGCTTTGCCATGCGGCCCGATGCCCCGTTCATCCGCGCCGCCCGCCGCGCGCTGAGCGAGGAATTCGGGAAACCCGCGGTTCTGGTCGGTTGCGGCGCTTCCATCCCGGTGGTGGAAGCGTTCAAAACCCGCCTCGGACTCGACTGCCTGTTGGCCGGCTATGGGCTTGACGACGATCGCATCCATTCGCCGAACGAAAAATTCGAACTCGCCTGCTTCCATCGTGGAACCAGGGCGCATGCCCGGTTGTTAGCGGCAATCGGCGGATGAATATGCCAATTTATTCTTTAGGTACACCAACATTGGGTCATTTTTTGTACATGCCTTCCCTTGGTTTGGAGGAGCTGACCGGACACAAATTCGCGAGCACGTCAGTCGCGACGAAGCCGTTATGTCGGGAAATAGCGGCCAACTAGAGCGCCGGCTTATCCTGTCGGAGCGGTATTCGCAGGCTGAACCGGGTCTCTTTGCTGGTTGAAAGACATTCCAGTGTTCCGCCATGCGCCAGCGCGATTTGCCGGGCGAGATAAAGCCCAAGTCCCAGCCCTTCCCGCCCGGGCTGGGCTGCGCCGCGCGTGAAAGGCTCGAAAATCCGCGGCATCAGCTCCGGCGGAATTGGCTCGCCGCCATTGGTCACCTCCACGCTCAACCAGCCATCCACCGTCGCCGCGTATAGCCGCACCGGCTTGAGCGGATCGCCATATTCAAGCGCGTTTTTCAGCAAATTCAACGTCAACTGCTCAATCCGCCGGAGATCGCAGAAAACGGCTTCCGTTATCGTCAACTCGGTTTCAAGCAGGCCGCCCGGCTTGCCTTGGCGTGCCAGTTCCGCAACCAGTCGCCGCAAACCATCCTCCACGCCGTCCGTCAGGCGGCATTCAACCGCGAAGACGCCGCCAAGCTGGCTGCGGGAGAAATCCACTACCACGTCGATCAGCTCGGCCATCCGCTGCGCGCTGGTGGCCACGATCTCCACCCATTGCCCGGCCCGCTCGCTCATCGGCGTTTTACGCAGCATCTCCATCCCGCCTAAAATCGCCGTCAGCGGGTTGCGCAGATCATGACCCAGAATTCCCAGGAACAGTTGGCGACTCCGATCGACTTCCCTACTGTAGAAGGCGACCGATTCTGCAACTGCCTGATCGACAGCCTCGTTGGCCAACCGCGCCGACTCCTGGACCTGACGGCTGATCTCGTTGACCCAGGAAGTCAGTTCCTCGGTTGCCGAGGCCACCGACTGCACGTTACGTCCGTCGATGTCCGCGGAATTGACGAGCTGCGCAATGAAGCAACATCCGAAACGACGGCACGCCCGTGGACCTCGCTAGCTAAGCGTTTCCGACACCAGACTGATTCTGAATACGGGCTTTTTGGTCTCGTCGAGCAGCTCCATATGCCATTCGGCGTTTTGCTTCAGGCTGCGAGAAATGCCGCCGACAAGGTTGGCGCAAACCTTGGTCATCTCGGCCCAGGCGGCCTCGTGGCTCTCGAACTCGGTTGCCTGGTCGGAAGCCCCGGAATAACGACCGTGACG
>JAJYAF010000142.1 GCA_021779655.1 Pseudomonadota bacterium | reverse complement strand
GCGAACTCGGCCAGTTACTCACCCCGCGTCACATCATCCGCGCCATCGTCGATCTGGTCGATCCCCGCATCGGCGAGACGGTCTATGACCCCGCCGCCGGCACCGCCGGCTTCCTGGTCGCGGCCTATGAGCATATCCGCCTCGCCAATTCCTCCCCCAACGGGCGGGAAATGGCCGAGCTAGAGGGCAAGAGCTTCGAGCGCGGCATGGGCGACCGGCTGAACGCCACGCAATGGCGCAAGCTCCAGACCGAGACCTTCTACGGCAACGACGTCGATCCCAAGATGGTCAGCCTCGCCAGCATGAACCTGGCGCTGCGCGGCCTCCCCGATGTGCGCATCCTCAAGCGCAACGTGCTGACCACCAGCCTCGACCGGCAGATGAAGACCGAGAAGGGCCTGCCGCTCGACGGCTATGACGTGATCCTCGCCAACCCGCCTTTCTCCGGCCGGCTCGACCGCGACCGCATCGTCGATGACGTGAAGATCGGGACCAGCACGGCGACCGAGCTACTGTTCGTCAAATACATGATCGACAATCTCAAGCCCGGCGGAAGATGCGGCGTGATCGTGCCGGAGGGCGTGCTGTTCGGCTCCACCGGCGCGCACCGGGAGCTGCGCCGCCTGCTGATGCAGAACAACCGGGTGGAGGCGGTGCTGTCGCTGCCCGGCGGGGTGTTCCAACCCTATTCGGGGGTGAAGACCTCGGTGCTGGTCTTTGCCCAAGGCGGGCGCACCGAACGGGTGATGTTCCTGCATGCGAGCAATGACGGCTTCAAGCTCGACGCCAACCACGACCAGCCGATCGAGGCCGACGACCTGCCCGGCCTGATCGCCGCCTTCAACAGCCGGGAAGCGATGTGGGCGGGTTGGCAGAGGCGCGATCCGGCCGCGCCCTGGACGGAAAGCTGGTGGTTCGCCGAAGCAGGCGCCATCGAGCGCGAGGATTGGAACCTCTCGGCCTCCCGCTATCGGCCCCAAAGCCGCGAGGCCGCCGAGCATCGCGATCCGCGCGAGCTGCTGGAGGAATTGCAGGAGGACATGGAGACCATCCTCGGCGACATTCAGGCGCTGGCGGCGGAATTGCGGGGAGAGCCGGCGTGAGTGCTTGGCCTTCGATACGTTTGGATGCCGTTGCGAAGGTCGTTCGTGGTGTCACCTACGCGAAGGGCGACGTGGTTCAGGCTCCCGCCAACGGAGACATTCCCATCCTGCGGGCGGGCAATATAAACGGCCACCTCATACTGGACCATGATCTTGTCTGGCTGGCCAAGAATTCAATAGGCAAAGATCAATTCCTACAACGCAATGACATTGTGATGTGCATGTCGTCTGGAAGCGCATCCATTGTGGGAAAGAGCGCTCTTCTCAACAGGGATTGGGTCGGTTCATTTGGCGCGTTTTGTGCCGCCGTCCGAGCAAACGAAGCGAAGGCTGACCCCGGATACTTAGCTCATGTTTTCCAGAGCGCTGGATTCCGCAAATGGGCGAGCGCGGCACAGGGCAATAATATCAAAAATCTCAATAAGTCAGCCTTGGAAGGCTATGCCCTTCCGATTCCGCCGTTGGAGGAACAGCGGCGGATCGTGGGGCTGCTGGACCGGGCAGCGGAGATCAGGCGCCGCGCCGACGCCGCCCGCGCCAAGGCCCGCGCCATCATCCCCGCCCTCTTCCTCGACATGTTCGGCGACCCGGCGACGCTGACCGAACGCTGTGGCGGGGCAAGCTTTGACGATCTGGTCGGGTCAAAATTGCTTGGCCTCGTTCGCTCAACTCGCGAACAGCCCGAGAATGGTGCTGTTGGCTATGTCCGCATGAACGCCATAACCAGCGACGGCAGAGTCGTGCTCGATGATCTCCGTCGAACAGACGTGACGGGGAACGAAGCAACTTCTCATGAGCTCCGACCTGGCGACCTGCTCTTCAATACCCGCAATTCGTATGAATTGGTTGGGAAAATGGGCCTTTATGCAGGGCCGCCTGGAAACGTATTCAACAATAATATCATGCGAGTACGTTTCAACGATCGGGTGTTGGCGGCGTTTGTGAACGCCTATTTTCAGACGGCCGCCGGCCAAGCGAGCATCACGTCGATCAAGAAGGGCACAACGTCAGTGTGTGCGATTTACTACAAGGACTTGGCGAAGGTCGAAATCCCGCTTCCACCCCTCCCGCTCCAAACCGCCTTCGCCGAACAGGCCCAGCGCCTCGAAGCCGCCGCCCGCGCCCTCGACACCGCCGCCGCCAAGGCCGAAGCCATGGCCGCCGCCCTTTCCGCGCAGGTGTTCGGTGGAGCGCCGACAAACGGGGGAGGCAATGGCGCTTAACCTGACCCCCGAACGCGCGCTGCTGTTCCGCATCACCCATGTCGCCAATCTGCCCTGGCTGCTGGCGAACGGGCTGCATTGCGCGAACGCCGCCGCCGATCCGAACTTCGTCGCCATCGGCAACCCGGATTTGATCGGCAAGCGCGCCCATCGGCAGGTGCCCATCCCTCCCGGCGGCACCCTCGCCGACTACGTGCCCTTCTATTTCACGCCAAAATCGCCAATGCTCCTCAACATCAAAACGGGCTATAACGGTATTGTCCGCCGTTCTAATCAGGAAATCTTAATCCTTGTCTCGTCATGTCAGGCCATGAACAATAATGACGTGTCCATGCTCTTCACGGATCGCCACGCCTATACGGCGACGGCGGCATGGAGCGACAATTCAGCCGATCTGCCGGGGATGATCGACTGGGACATACTCAGCCGGCATGACTTTGCCCGAGATGACAGCTATCCTGACAAAATGGAACGCTATCAGGCCGAGGCGCTGGCACATCGACATGTGCCGCCTGCGGCGTTACTCATGATTGGGTGCGCGTCTGATCGCGTTCGCCTGGCTATCCAGCAGGCGGTGCAGACTTCAGGCGCAGCAGTGCAAGTGTTCTCGAAACCAGGGTGGTACTTCTGATGATCCGCTACACCCAAGGTAATCTTCTGGAGGCCGGCGCCGAGGCGCTGGTCAACACGGTCAACACGGTCGGCGTCAGTGGCAAGGGCATCGCACTGATGTTCAAGGAAGCCTTTCCGGAGAACTTCCGTGCTTACGAAGCGGCGAGCAAGGCCGGCCGGATCGTGGCGGGCGGACTGTTCATCACCGAGCGCCATGACATGCTCGGTCCGCGCTACATCATCAACTTCGCGACGAAGAAGCATTGGCGTCACCCCTCCCGGCTGGGATGGATCGAACAGGGGCTGGTGGCGCTCAGGAATGAGATCGAGGCACGCGGCATCCGTTCCATCGCCATTCCGCCCCTGGGCGCCGGCAACGGCGGCCTCGATTGGGCCGACGTGAAGCCGTTGGTCGCCAAGGCACTGTCTGGCCTCGATTGCGAGGTCATCGTCTATGAGCCGACCCAAGCCTACCGGAACGTCGTGAAGCGCAACGGCGTCGAGAAGCTGACCCCGGCGCGGGCGCTGATGGCCGAGATGATCCGGCGCTATGAGGTGCTGGGGTTCGATTGCTCGATCCTGGAAGCGCAGAAGCTCGCCTGGTTCCTGAGCGGCGCCGCGCGGCGCCTGAGCCTGCCCAACCCGATCGCGGACGACTTCGTGGCCAATCGCTATGGCCCTTATTCAAACAAGGTCCGGCACCTGTTGGACAGTCTGGACGGCAGCTATCTGACCTGCGAGCGCCGGGTGGCGGATGCAAGGCCATTCGACCCGATCCGATTCCGCCATGACCGGCAGGACCGGGTAGGCGTCTATCTGACGTCGCCGGAAGCCAGCCCCTATCGTCCCACGCTCGACGCCGCCAGCAAGATCATCGACGGTTTCCAATCACCCCACGGCCTGGAGCTGCTCGCGACGGTGGACTGGCTCAATCGTGAATCGGGCGTGGCGCTGGAAGGCGACGTCATGATGGCGGCCATCGCCTCCTGGCCAGGCCCCGAAGGAGCCGCCGAGCGCAAGGCCAGAATCTTTACGCGCTATCATGTGGACGCTGCGATTGGACACCTGCGGGATGTTCAGGTTCAACCGCCCTGATCGAGCAAAACGCACAGTTTGCCATCGGCCTCGCCGTCCGCATCCCTGCCAGACCGCAATTTCGAATCGGGTAGGTCAATGGCGTAAACATGGTTCTCATCATCCCCGGCTACGGCGCGCCGCTCTCTAAAACCCCCCTCCGCCCGACCCTCCGGCCATGCCCGGGCCGGGCAAGCCCCCGGCGGTCGATCCGCTACCCGTCCCGGCGCTATTGCCCCCGATGAAATTATCCAGCGGCCCGGACGGCGCTGGATTGCCCAGCATATCCGGCTGGCTCACCCCGCCCGATGTATTATCGTGAAAATAACGGCTAGCCCCGGCGGCGTCGGTAAATGGGTTCACATTGCCGCCGAACGCGAAATTGCCGGGCGATGGAATTATGCCGCCCGCATTCAGCGTCCCCAGGTTGAAATCCTGCGCAAGCAAGGCGGCGGGGGCCAGCAGCGTCCCGGCCAACAACGCGAAAGCAAAAAAAATCGAGCGTCCCATGATCTGCCTCCCGCTCCGCGCGCGCGGCACAATAGCAGCCAACCGGCCAGGACCCGTTTAACCCGCTCCAGCCAGCCCTGATCATACAACCTACACCAGCCCGCAATTCCCCGGCAACGATATTCCGCGCGCCCCTGCCGGCGCCGCGGCCGGCCTTACGGCGCTCGCGCCGCGTCCACCATCGCCTGCGCGGAAATCAGCCGGTCCCTGGCCGCGAGATAACCCTGCCGGTCGTGAATGTCCTGGGCGCTGTAGGCCGCCTTCGCCTCCTCAAGCGCGGTGGCCGCGCGCGCCGGGTTGAGGTCCGCCTTGCGGGTGATTTCGTCGGCCAGAACCGAGCAGCGATCCTCCGTCACTTCCGCGAAGCCGCCGGAGACGAAAAAGCGGTCCGTCAACTGCCCGTTCTCGTAGATATCCACAAGTCCGCCGCGCAGCCCCGTAATCAGTTTCGCATGGCCGGGCAGAACGCCCAGATCGCCCTCGGTGCCGGGAATCACCACCATCTCCACCTGGCGGGACAGGAGCAGTTTCTCCGGGCTGATGATTTCAAGGGAAAGCGGCATGGATCAGGCCGGCGCCGACATCGATTCGGCCTTCTTCACCGCGTCCTCGATCGAGCCCACCATATAAAACGCCGCTTCCGGCAGATGGTCGTATTCCCCGGCAACGAGACCCTTGAAGCTGCGCACCGTATCCGCGACCGTGACGAAAACCCCCGGGCTGCCGGTGAACACTTCCGCCACATGGAAGGGCTGGGAGAGGAAGCGCTCGATCTTGCGGGCGCGGGCGACAGTCAGCTTGTCATCCTCGGAAAGCTCGTCCATTCCCAGAATGGCGATGATATCCTGCAAGGATTTGTAGGATTGCAGGATTTTCTGCACATCGCGCGCGACCTTATAATGCTCCTCGCCCACGATCCGCGGGTCGAGCGAGCGGGAGGTCGAATCCAGCGGGTCCACCGCCGGATAAATGCCCTTCTCGGCGATCGCCCGGTTCAGCGTCGTGGTCGCGTCCAGATGCGCGAAGGAAGTGGCGGGCGCCGGGTCGGTCAGGTCGTCGGCCGGCACGTAAATCGCCTGCACCGAGGTGATCGAGCCCTTCTTGGTGGAGGTGATACGCTCCTGCAACGCGCCCATATCGGTGGCGAGCGTCGGCTGATATCCCACCGCCGAGGGAATGCGGCCGAGCAGCGCGGACATCTCGGCGCCCGCCTGCGTGAAGCGGAAGATGTTGTCCACGAAGAACAGCACGTCCTGGCCTTCCACATCGCGGAAATACTCGGCCATGGTCACGCCGGAAAGCGCGACGCGCGCCCGCGCGCCGGGCGGCTCGTTCATCTGGCCGTACACCAGCGCCACCTTGGAGCCGTCGGTATTGCCCTCGTTCAGCTTGATCACCTTGGCGTCGATCATCTCGTGGTAGAGATCGTTGCCCTCGCGCGTGCGCTCGCCCACGCCGGCGAAGACGGAAACGCCGCCATGCCCCTTGGCGATATTGTTGATGAGTTCCTGGATCAGCACCGTCTTGCCGACGCCCGCCCCTCCGAACAGCCCGGTCTTGCCGCCTTTCAGGTAAGGCGCCAGCAGATCGATCACCTTGATGCCGGTAACCAGGATTTCCGTGGAGGAGGATTGTT
>JAJYAF010000141.1 GCA_021779655.1 Pseudomonadota bacterium | reverse complement strand
AGGCGGAAATCAACCGGCTGCTGGTGGCGCATGCCCGCTCCGGCGCCGTGACCGTGCGTCTGAAAGGCGGTGATCCGCTGATTTTCGGCCGCGCTGGGGAGGAGATGCAGGCGCTGGAAGCGCACGGCATCGCTTATGAGATCGTGCCCGGGATCACCGCGGCGGCGGCGGCGGCGGCCACGCTGCGCCTGCCGCTCACGCGGCGCGGATGCGGCCGCTCGGTGCATTTCCTCACCGGCCACGGCGCGGTGGATGGGCTTCCGGCGCATGACTGGGCGGCGCTGGCGCGCGCCGGCGGCACGCTGGCCGTATATATGGGCCGCGAGACCGTGGTGGGGCTTACCGCCCATCTGATCGAGGCCGGCCTGCCCGCCGGCCTGCCCGCCATCGCCATCGAAAATGTCAGCCTGGCCGGTGAGCGGCGCTTTGGCGCCACGCTTGCCAGCCTGCCCGGAGCCTTGCGCGCGGCGGCCGGCAGCGGGCCGTTGCTGATACTGATCGGCGAGGCGTTGCATGATCCGTCCGGGCCAGGGATGCCGGAGCATGCGGAAGCAATGCGCATCGCACCCATGCAAGCCGCCGCCACTTGCGTTCGGCGCGGCGAAGCCTGTACCAGGGAGGGCTGAAAAGCCGCCGAAGCGTGTCGCTCTAATTGCGGACGATTATGGGCGGGCCGTGCCGGCCTGGTTCATTTTTAGGGTTCATGATGGTTTTGCCGCCCGGCTCCGCAAGCACAACAGGCCCAGGCATAAGAGGCCCAGGCAAAACGGGCCCAGGTAAAAAAAGCATAGACGGCATAGACGAAAAGACACGCATCGGCATCACCGCGTGCCTGATCCTGGCCACGCTCATGCAGGCGCTGGATACCACCATCGCCAATGTCGCCCTGCCCTACATGCAGGGCAGCGTCTCGGCGAGCCAGGACGAGATCGCCTGGGTGCTGACCTCGTACATCGTCGCCGCCGCGATCATGACCCCGCCCACGGGCTTCCTTGCCTCCCGCTTCGGCATCAAGCGCGTCCTGCTGGTGTGCATCACCGGCTTCACGGTTACCTCCATGCTTTGCGGCGCCGCGCAGAGCCTTCCGCAGATCGTCGTGTTCCGCTGCCTGCAAGGTTTCATGGGCGCGCCTATCTTGCCGCTCACCCAGACCGTGCTGTTCAACATCTATCCGCCCTCCCGCCAGGGCCGTGCCATGTCGCTGTTCGGCATGGCGACCATGGCGGCCCCGGTGTTCGGCCCGGTTCTCGGCGGCTGGCTCACTTCCGATTACAGCTGGCGGGCGGTATTCTACATCAACGTGCCGCTCGGCGTGCTGGCATTCATCGGCGCCTGGATATTCCTCCGGGAATCGCGCCACAGCGCAGCGGTCCGGCTGGACTGGCTGGGATTCGCCACGCTCGGCGTGGCGATTGGCGGGTTTCAGATGATGCTGGATCGCGGCACGGAGAAGGATTGGTTTTCTTCCCCCGAAATCATCACCGAGGTGACGATCGCCGCGGTCGCGTTCTATCTGTTCCTCGTGCAGATCCTCACCGCGCGGCAGCCCTTCATCCACCCCGGCCTGTTCCGGGACCGCAATTTCACCGCCGGCACGCTGTTCGTCACCAGCCTTGGCATCAGCACTTTCGGCGCGCTCTCCCTGCAGCCGCCTTTCCTGCAGGAGCTGATGAACGATCCCATCATCACCGCCGGGCTGGTCATGGGACCGCGCGGCCTGGGCACCATCACGTCCATGCTGATCACCGGACGAATCATGGGGCGGGTTGATACGCGCCTGATCCTGGGCCTCGGCCTGCTGCTGATGGCCTGGGCATTCCATACGATGAGCGGCTGGACGCCCGATGTTTCCAACCTCACCATCGTGTCGATCGGCGTCGTCCAGGGCCTGGGTCAGGGCATGCTGATGGTGCCGTTGAGCACGATCAGCCTCTCCAGCCTTTCCCCGGAGGTCCGGCCGGAGGGCGCGGGGGTTTACAACCTTGCCCGCACGCTGGGCTCCAGCGCCGGGATCTCGATCGTCAACAGCCTGCTCGCGCATAACGTTCAGGTGAACCACGCCAATATTGCCAGCTATGTCACGGCCTTCAACCGAACCCTCAACGCCCCGCATATCGCGACGTTCTGGAGCCCGTTCACGACGACCGGACGGGCCACGCTGGATGTCGTGCTCAATCAGCAGGCTCAGGTTATCGCCTATAACGATGACTACAAGCTGCTCACTCTGGCCACACTGTCTTCACTGCCGCTGCTGTTGCTTTTGAAGCGAAGGGAGCGCGTGGTTCCCGACCCGAGTTTCACGACCGACTGATCGCGGCGCTCCAGGATGAGGACGGCAAGCCCGTTCAAGACGGGGAACCATGGCCGCTCAGGGCCGCTCCCGCTCCGGGGGAAAGCCTCATGCAGCTCGGCACCGAGAGCATGCCGATCAGCCCGACGCAAAGGAACGTGACGGAAAAATCCCCCGGCAGCACTTTCGAATATCCGTGCAGCGCGACCGAGAATTCGAGCAGGGCCGCGCCGATCACGATCCCGAGTGTCAGCGTGGTTTGCTGGATTGTGGAATACAAGGTCGTTGCCGCCGACATGCGCGCCCGCGGCACGTCTCCATAGGCCAGGGTGTTGAACGCGGTGAATTGCAGCGAACGGAAAAACCCGCCCATCAGCAGCAGAAGGCTGATCCACCACGACGACCAGCCAGGCCGGAATGCGCCGCAGGCCATGATGAACAGGCTGGCGATGACCCCGTTGACGACCATGGCCCTGCGGAAGCCGAAGCGGTGCAGCAGGGACTGCACCACCGGCTTCATCGCCAGCGCGCCCACGGCGGAAGCAAAGGTGACGAGCCCGCTCTGCATCGGCGATCTGCCGAACCCGACTTGCAGCATCATCGGCAGGAGAAACGGCATGGCGCCGACGGGAATGCGAAAAAGGCTCCCGGCGATCACCGAAATCCCGAAGGTGGGAATCCGCATCAGCGAAATGTCCAGCACCGGATGCGGATGCCGGCGGGCGTGCAGGGCGTAGAGCAATATGCAGGCAAGGCCGATGAGAAAGGCGCACAGCGTCCAGGGCCAGGGGACGAGCCCGCGCCCGGCCGTTTCCATCCCCGCCATCAGCGATGCCATCATCAGGCCGGAAATCACCAGGCCCGGGACATCCAGCCGCCCGCCACCGCCGGGTTCGCGGAAATCGGGAATGAACAGCGTGACCGCGATCGCGCCGATAATGCCGATCGGCACGTTGATATCGAACACCCAGCGCCAGGAAAACCAGGTGACGATGAAGCCGCCCAGCGGCGGCCCGAGAATCGGCCCCAGCAGCGAGGGCATCGTGATCCAGGACATTGCCGCGATCATCTGGCTCTTTGGCACCGAGCGGAGCAGCACGAGCCGGCCGACCGGCACCATCATCGCGCCGCCAAGCCCTTGCAGCACCCGCGCCACCACGATGAACCATAGCGAGTCCGCCAGTCCGCAAAGCACCGAGGCCAGGGTGAAGATAAGGATGGCGGCGCGGAACACCCGTTTTGCGCCGAAATGGTCGGCCACCCAGCCGCTGCCCGGAATGAACACCGAAAGGCTGATGAGATAGGAGGTGAGCGTCACGCTCATATGCAGCGGGTCGGCATGGAAGCTGCGCGCCATGGCCGGCAGGGCGGTGGATATGACCGTGGAATCGAGGTTCTGCATGAACAGGGCGGTCGCCACGATCACCGCCGTCAAGCGCATCCGCCCGACGCTGATCGCCGGCTCGGCTTCAGGCTCCGAAACGGTATCCATAATGGTATCCGTAAGGGGACCAATCTGACGTTTCGGCTGGCGAGCCTCCGCCACGGGAGTTGCGCGTGGGGCCGGCGGGCATGTTCAGGATTCCAGGGGGCGCGCTTCGTCCGGCAGCATGATGGGAATGCCGTCGCGGATCGGGTAGGCAAGGCCGGCCTGCGGGCTGACCAGCTCGTTCCGCTTACGGTCATAGATCAGGGGCGCCTTGGTGAGCGGGCAGACGAGAATTTCCAGAAGCCGCGGATCGACGGGAGTGAAGTTGCCGGTATCGTCCATGTCAGCTTGCTTTCGGTTTGTTGTCGCGGTCGTCGAAGGCGTTGATCTGCAAGGTGGCGAGCAGCACGCGCGCCCGCTCGGGAAGCCCCGGCGCCTCCAGAAGCGCCTGTTTCTCCTCCGGGTCGAAGGGGCAGGCCATGCACAGCGTGGTTACCAGCACGCTATCCGGCATCGCGCCGATCGCCTCCCAGTTTGCCTCCACGCCGGTATGGCTGAAATACAGCCTGAGCGCCGTAAGCAACTGGTTCCGTTCCATGTCCATTGGCGGCGGCTCAAGATCGGCTGAAAATCCGGCAAGGGCGGCGCGCACCCGCCGGTAGCCGTTCCGGCCCGGCAGTTCCTCCACGATCGAATAGCGGATCAGGCCGGTCAAGGTGACGAGATAGCGGCCGTCCTCGGTCTCGCTGAAGGAGGAAATGCGGCCGAGGCAGCCGATGCGGTACAGGCCGGGCCCGCTCTCGCCAGCCGGCAGGCGCTTATCGGGCTGCACCATGCCGAACATCCGGCCTGCGGCCAGGCTATCCTCCACCAGGGCGAGATAGCGTGGCTCGAAAATATTCAGCGGCAACCGGCCGCCGGGCAGCAGCAGCGCGCCGCCTAAAGGGAAGACCGGAAACTCTTCCGGAAGCTCGGCGAGGCTTGGCCGCGGCGGCTTCATCGAGCCGGTCAGGAAAACAGGATCGCGGAAAGCTTGCGCCGCGCGGCCATCGTCACCGGATCGTCGGCACCCCAGGCTTCGAAGAATTTCAGGAGTTGCAGGCGCGCGGCGTCCTCGTTCCATTTGCGGTTCGCCCGGATGATTTCCAGAAGCGCCTCGGCGGCCGCCTCGCGCTCGCCGCTCGCGGCCAGCGCCGCCGCCAGTTCGTATCGCGCCTCGAAATCCTTGGGATTCGCTGCCAGCCTGGCTTCCAGCCCGGCCCGGGCGGCCTGCGCCTTCCGGCCTTCCGCGGCGAGATTGAGCGCCGAGCGCGCGCCGGAGATTTCCGCATGCTCCGCCAGCTCGGGCGGCACCTTGGCCAGCATCTGCGTGGCCTGCGGCTCATCGCCCATGGCCAGCAGAGCACGGATCAGGCCGCCCCAGGCTTCCGGCTTCTGCCGGTCCTCCTGCAAGGCGGCCGCGAAATGCTGGGCGGCGGCCTCGGCCGCGCCCTGTTCCAGCAACGCCTTGCCCTCGGCAATGTAATCGCCCGCCGGCGAATCGGAGCCGGCAAGCTTCAGCAGGGCCTCGACATAGCGCTTGACCTCGCCCTCCGGCAGCGCGCCCTGGAACGGCTCGGTCGCGATCTGGCCCTGCCAGAAGGCGACGACGGTGGGAATGGATTGCAGCGGCAGCCCAAGCTGGCTGAGCTGCTGAACCAGCGCGCGGTTCTTGTCCACATCGATCTTCACCAGTTTAAGCCGGCCGCCGGCCGCTTTCGTCACCCGCTCGAGAATCGGGGTCAGCGTTTTGCAGGGGCCGCACCAGCTGGCCCAGAAATCCACCAGAACCGGAATTTGCCGCGACGCCTCGATCACGTCGGCCATGAAGGTCGCCTGGCTGCCTTCCACGATCATCGCGGCGCCGGCGTTCTGGTTGGCGCTCGGGGTCTCGCTGTTTTCAGTCCATAGAGCGTTCATTGGTTCATCCAGGTTTTTAGCCGTTAGGCGATCGCCAATGCCATCACCGTCTCTCACGGGATATAGCGCCGGTCCACGAGGCAGGCCAGACGAAGCTGGCCGCATTCCTGGACGGGCCGCTTGCCAAGACGGGCCGCTTGCCAAAAGGAAAAAGCCGCGGGATCGCTCCCGCGGCTTTTTTTCGTCAGTCGCGCGGCGTGGATCAGAAATCCATATCGCCCATGCCGCCCATGCCGCCCATGCCCCCCGCGCCGCCGGGGCCCATCGCGGCCTTCTTCTCCGGCCGCTCGGTCACACCGGCTTCGGTGGTGACGATGAGCGAGGCCACCGAAGCGGCATCCTGCAGCGCCGTGCGCACGACCTTGGTCGGGTCAATGATGCCGGCTTTCACCAGATCCTTGAAATCGCCGCTCTGCGCATCGAAGCCCCAGCTATAGTCATCCTTGTCCAGGACCTTCCCGGCGATCACGGCACCGTCCTCACCG
>JAJYAF010000140.1 GCA_021779655.1 Pseudomonadota bacterium | reverse complement strand
GCCAGCGCGCGGTCGCCGGGAAGAAATTGCGATAGGTGGCGCGGGAATGCCCCCGCGGCGTGGCCACCGAAGCGCCACGGAGCACGTATTGGTTGACCATGAACTTGCCGTTATATTCGCCAACGGCGCCAGGCGCCGGGGCGAAGCCCGGATAGGGCGCGTAGGCGCTGCCAGTCCATTGCCATGCCGTATCGAACAGTTGACGCAGCGCCCGGCCGGATTTCGCCGCATGCTCCCATTCGGCCTCGGTCGGCAGCCGCGCGCCGGCCCAGGCGGCATAGGCCGCCGCCTCGAAATAGGAAACGTGCAAAACCGGCTCGTCCGGGTTCAGCGCCTGGAGGCCGTGCAGCGTGAAACGCTGCCAGCGCCCGCCCGCCCGCCGCCAGTAAAGCGGATGCCGGATGGCTTGCGCCCGCAGCCAGTCCCACCCTTCCGAAAGCCAGTGCTCGGGCTTCTCATAGCCGCCGTCCTCGATGAACGCGCAGTATTCCGCGTTCGTGACAAGCCGGTTGGCGAACGAGAACGCTTCAAGAAATTGCCGGTGCCGGGGCGTCTCGTTATCAAAACAAAACCCTTGCCCGTCATGGCCGGTTTCCACGAGTCCGGCACCGAAGCTTTCAAACCCCGGCGCTCCCGGGGCGGGCGCTGGCGCATCCAGCGCAAGCCCGTAGGCAGGCAGCAGCGGGTTGAGGCTGAGCAGATGTTTCGCATCGGTAAGGATGAGTTCCTGATGCTGCTGCTCGTGCTGAAGCCCAAGACGCAGCAATTCAAAAATCCCCGCCGTGCCGCTCTCCAGCAGCCGCAGCACGCGCCGGTCGACATCGGCACGATAGGCGATCACCTCGGCAAGCGACGGTCGGGTGAGCAAGCCGCGCCGTGCCCGGGTGAACTGCTCGCCGATCCCGTTGTAATAGGAGTTGAACAGCACGCGGAACGCCGGATGAAACGGCTTGAAACCCGGCTCGAAGCGTTCCAGGATAAAGGTTTCGAAAAACCAGGTGGTATGCGCCAGATGCCATTTCACCGGGCTCGCATCCGGCATCGACTGCGCGGCGCAATCCTCGGCCGAAAGCGGCGCCGCCAGCGCCGCGGAGTGGCTTCGTACCGCCCGGTACTGCGCTTGCGCCGCCGGCGCCTCGGGCGCGATCGCCGGTTCAGACAGCCCGTGCATGACACACCAGAAAGCGGGCCTTCTCATCCGTCCAGCAGGCGGCATCGCCAAAACCGGCTTCCCCGAGCAGTTCGAGAAACTGCTCCTTGCGGTATTTGTAGCTGTTTTCAGTGTGAATCGTCTCACCGGCGGTGAATGTCCGGCCGCCGCCCGGCCACGCCACCCGCGTATCCGCGATAGCCATCAGCCGCATTTCGATACGCCCCGGCTCGGATTTGTAAGCGGCCTGATGCCGCCAGCCGGCGAGCGCGAAATCCGCGCCCAGGATCTGGTTTGCATGGCGCAGAATATTCCGGTTGAACGCCGCCGTGACGCCCAGCGCGTCGTCATAGGCCGCGACGAGTTCATCCGGGTCTTTCACCAGATCCACCCCGATGAGAAGCCCGGCCTCCGGTTCCAGACAGGCGTTGCGCACGTTTTTCAAAAATTGCAGCGCCTGTAGCGGACTGAAATTCCCGATCGACGAGCCAGGATAGAAAAACAGCCGCCGGTTGCGCCTGACCCGCGCCGGCAGAAACAGCCGCTCGGAAAAATCGGCGGCGAGGGGCAGGATATCGAGTTCGGGATGCCGTGCCTGCAGCGGCAGGATCGAATGCGCGAGAAACTCGGCGGAAATATCGAGCGGAACATATTGCGCGGGCCGCAGGCTCGCGAACAGCCGCGCGGCCTTCGCGCAGTTTCCGGCGCCGAGATCGATCAGCGTGACCGCGCTACCGCAGCACCGCGCGATTTCCGCCTCGAAGGTCTGGAAAATTTCGGCCTCGGTCCGGGTCAGGTAATATTCGTCGAGTTCGCAAATCGCCTCGAACAATTTCGATCCCAGCGCATCGTAGAAATATTTGGGCGGGATATGCGCCTGGCCGCGCACAAGCCCCGCGGCGATCTCCTCGCGCATGGCCGCAAGGCGCGGGTCCCCGGCGATGGGCACAGGCTTCGGCAGCGATGTTCCAGACCGGGACATTCGTGTCTCCCTGCTGTTCGAAATGCTAACGGCGATCGTATTCCGCGCCGGCCGTCTTCAGGGGCGGCCCGCCGGGATGCGGCGGACTGAACGCGGCGCGGGCGCCCGCCCAAAGGCGTACCGAGCGGCTTGGCCCAGCGGCTTGGCCCAGCGGCTTGGCCCAGCGGCTTGGCCCAGAGGCTTGGCCCAGAGGCTTGGCCCAGAGGCTTGGCCCAGAGGCTTGGCCCGAAAGCTTGAGCTTGCAGGCGCATTCCAATTCCCGCATCCTCCGCCACGCTTCCCCCATATGGGCAAACTCCCCGCAAATAAAACCGTCTCCGGTAAATTTGGTCATTGGGTAAATTGGGTAAATTGGGTCATTGGGCCTTAGCGCCGCCGGAGAGCGGGACGGGTGTGCTAGCTCTCCACGAATTTCGCGGGCACATCCAGGCCGAAGCTGCGCAACGCGACGGCGGCGCCGGGATGGAAGGTTATGTCTCCCTGCTGCATCGTCATTCCGGCCGGCTGCGCCACCGCCGGCACCAGCGCGGCCAGCTTGTTCCGGTTCCGCAACGCCGCGACGGTGAGCGCGCCCGCCAGACCGTCCGGCAGCCCGGCGGCGCCGATGGCGAAATTCTCGGTGCCGATGCTGGCGATCGGGTTGCTCTGATTGGCGAAAGTTCCCTCGGGAATCGTCATGGCGGAGATTCACCGGAGCGTTTGTATCGCCTGCGCCGTTTCGTCCGGAGTGAAGCCGATGACGGCAAGCCGGTGGCGCTGGGCCGCGGCCTGGATGGCGGCGATCGGCGGCGCGCCGATGAAGGCGCAGGCATCCAGTTCTCCGCTGAGCATCTGCTTCACCTGCGGCTCGATATTGCCGGTGAGACAAGCGGCCGGCGCGGCGCCGAGATTGCGCAGCAGGGCCGGAATCGCAACCGAACCGCTGCCGCCATCCGGCCCCACGCCGATGCGCCGGCCGGCCAGCGTGGCGAGCGAGGTGATACCGCTCCGGTCCAGGGCAACGATTTGCAGGACCGAGGGAAAGATCGGGAACAGCGCGCGAAAGGCCGAGAGCCTGGCGCCGGCGGTCCAGGCGCCTGTGCCGCTTCTTGCCTGGTTCGCCACCGTGACGGTGGTCATGCCAAGCTGCGCCGCGCCCTGCTCGATCAGCAGAATATCCGCCGCCGCCCCTCCGGAGGCCATATAGGCGATGGCAACCCCGCAAGCCTGCTGGGCAAGCGCGCCCCAGGCGGGGCCATACAGGGTATAGGCGCCGCCGGGCCGGCCGGTGGCCATTACAAGCGCGGTTGGCCAGGAACCGCCGGCTCCGCCATGCGGCCGTGAGCGGGCCGCCAGCGCCGGCCCCGGCAAAAGCAATCCCGCCGCCAGCAGGCCACGCCGTTTCAGCATGTCACCTCGCAAAAGCGTTTCGATCGAACCCGGCACTTGATCATGGAATTCCGGCCCGGGCAATAGGCGTCCGGCCTGCCTGCCGCCTGCATCTCCCCACTTCAATCCAGGGCGCGGCAGCGCTCCAGCGCGGCGATCAGCGCCATGCGCACGCCCGGCTCCAGGGCGGAATGTCCGGCATCGGGCACGATGGTAAGGCGCGCCCCCCGCCAGGCGGCGGCGAGCTCGAAAGCCGATTGCGCCGGGCAGATCATGTCGTAGCGTCCCTGGACGATCTCCCCGGGAATAGCGTCGAGCCGGTCCATATGCGCGAGCAGCCCGCCCTCCGGCAGGAAAAGCCGGTGGGCGAAATAATGCGCCTCGATCCGCGCCAGCCCGACGGCGGCGCGATCCTGCGCGAAGGCCGATACCGCCTCGATATTTGGCATCAGCGTGGAGCAGGAGCCTTCATAAAGGCTCCAGGCGCGGGCCGCCGGGGCATGGATTTCAGGGTTTTCATCGGTAAGCCGGGTGAGATAGCCGCGCAGCAGATCGTCCCGCTCCGCCTCGGGCAGGAACCGGCTGAACGCCGCATGCGCGTCGGGGAAGAAGCGCGCGAGGCCGTGGAGGAACCAGTCCACCTCTCGGCGCCGGCCAAGGAAGATGCCGCGCAGCACGGCGCCCGTCACCGCCTCGGGATGGGCCTGCGCGTAGGCCAGCGCGAGGGTCGAGCCCCAGGAGCCGCCGAACAGCAGAAAGCGCTCGATGCGCAGCAGCTTCCGCAGCCGCTCGATATCGGCGACGAGATCCGGCGTGGTGTTGCCGGTCAGGCCGCCCAGCGGGTAGGAGCGCCCGGCGCCGCGCTGATCGAAGATCACCACGCGCCAGAAGGCCGGGTCGAAGAAACGCCGATGCACCGGGCCGGCGCCCGCTCCCGGGCCGCCATGCAGAAACAGGACCGGCCTGCCCCGGGGATTCCCGGCCTGTTCCCAGTACATCACATGCCCGTCCGAGAGCGGCAGAAAGCCGGTCTCATAGGGGGCGATTTCAGGAAAAAGGTCGCCGCGTGCCATGGGTTCAGCCCCCGGCCGCCGCGCGCAGCGCGGCCACCACGCGCCCGGCCTGGGCGGCGGTGAGATCGGCATGGATGGGCAGCGCCAGAATGCGTTCGGCGAGGCTCTCCGAGACGGGCAGGGCGGCGCCGTCGTGGCACGCGGCATAGGCGGGCTGCCGGTGCAGCGGCTTGGGATAGTAGATGGCGCTGGCGATGCCTGCGGCCTGGAGCGCCGCCTGTGCCGCCGCCCGTTCCGCGCTGCCGGGCAGCAGCACGGCATACACCGCCCAGGCGCTGCGGCTCTCCGGCACGCGGCGCGGGGTTTGCACGATGCCGCGCAACCCTTCGTCGTAAATCCCCGCGATCATCTCCCGCAAGGCCAGCTCGGCCTCGAACACGTCGAGCTTGGCGAGCAGAACCGCCGCCTGCAGCGTGTCCAGCCGGCCGTTCATGCCGATCCGCAGCACTTCGTAGCGGGTGTCGCCCTCGCCATGGGTGCGCAGGGAGCGGTAGAGCGCCGCGCGTCCGGCCGATTGCGTGAACAGCGCGCCGCCATCGCCGTAGGCGCCGAGCGGCTTGGAGGGAAAGAAGCTGATGGCCGTGGCATCGGCCTGGGTGCCGAGGCGGCGGCCGCGCAGCCACGCGCCGAAGCTCTGCGCGCAATCGTCCAGCGTGAACAGCCCTTCCGTCTCCGCCAGTCGCCGCAGGGCTTCCCAGTCCGCCGGCTGGCCGAACAGATCCACGCCGATGACGGCGCGCGGGCGCAGCGCCCCGGCCCGCTTCACCGCCGCGATCCGGCCGGCGAGATGGGCGATGTCGATCTGGAAGGTATGCGGATCGACATCGACGAAAACCGGCGTCGCGCCGAGCAGCAGCGGCACCTCCGCCGTGGCGGTGTAGGTGAAGGCGGGCAGGAACACCGCGTCGCCCCGGCCGATTCCTTCGGCCATCAGGGCGATTTGCAGGGCGTCGGTGCCGGAACTCACCCCCACGCAATGCGCCGCGCCGGAGAAGGCGCAAAGCCGCGCCTCAAGCTCCGCCACCTCCGGCCCCAGCACGAACCGGCCATGGGCCAGCACCCCGGCGAGCCGCGCCTTGAGTTGCGGCGCGATGCGCGCCTGCTGCGCCTGCAGGTCGAGAAACGGAATGGGCGGCATATCCATGGCGCGCCTTCTACCGCGCTGCCGCCGGAACCGCGAGCATCGCGGCGGCAGGCCCGGCATCCTGCTGGAATTCCGGCACCGTCTCCGCGAGGATGGCAAGCGCCGCGCCGCCATCGCCCGCCTGGACCGCCCGCGCGAGCCGCTCCAGCGCCGCCCTGACCTGCCGCGAATCGGCGATGCGCGGCGTGGCCATGAGCAGGCCGGGATAGCCGGTGGGCACGGGCGCTTCCGCCCCGTGGAAAAGCTCTTCGTGTAGCTTCTCGCCCGGCCGCAGCCCGGTGAAGCGGATGGCGATATCCCGGTCGGGTTCAAGCCCGGCCAGGCGGATCATCTGCCGCGCGAGATCGACGATTTTCACCGGCTCGCCCATGTCGAGCACGAAGATCCCGCCATCGGCGAGCACGCCTTCGCCGCTGCCCAGGGCCGAGGCGTGGAGCACCAGGCTCACCGCCTCGCGCACGGTCATGAAA
>JAJYAF010000139.1 GCA_021779655.1 Pseudomonadota bacterium | reverse complement strand
ATCGCTCGACGTCATCGAGATGATCTTCAACCTGGAAGACGAGTTCAAGATCGACATTCCCTTCAATGCCAATGCGGCGGATACCGCGCAGATGCGCACGGTCGGCGATATCGCGCGGCTGGTCGAGACACGGCTCGCCGGCGGGAAAGCATGAGACGGGTCGTCATCACCGGCATCGGCGCCATCACGCCGGCGGGCGAGGATGCGCGGGAATCCTGGCGCAATATCGCCGCCGGACAAACGGCGATCGGCCCGATTGAGGAACTGGATCGTACCCTGCTCACCGTCCCGGTTGCCGCGCAGGTCCGGAACTTCGAAGCGAGCCGGCATTTCAAGACCAAACAAGCCAATATGATGGACCGGGTCTCGCAGTTCGCGGTGCTTGCGGCGCGCGCCGCCGTCGAGGATTCGCTGCTTGAAATCACCCCGGAAATCGGCGCGATGGCCTCGGTCATCATCGGGATCGGCGTCGGCGGCATGGTGACATTGGATGACAGTTTCCGCAGCCTCTATCGTGAAGGCGCCAAGCGCTGTCATCCGTTCACCATTCCACGGCTGATGCCCAACGCTCCGGCCAGCCAGATTTCCATGGATCTCGGGCTGCAAGGCGTCACCTATGCGGTCGCCAGCGCCTGCGCTTCCGGCACCCATGCGATCGGGCTTGCCTTCCGCGCCGTCCGTTCGGGCGATACCGACGTGGCGCTCGCCGGCGGTGCCGAGGCGTGCGTGACGGTGGGAACCCTGCTCGCCTGGGAAGCCTTGCGGGTTCTCTCTTTCGACACATGCCGGCCGTTTTCCAAGGGCAGAACCGGGCTCGTCCTGGGCGAGGGCAGTGCGGTTCTGGTGCTGGAGGATTTACAGCATGCGCTGGCGCGCGGCGCGCCGATCTACGCGGAGATCGCCGGCTTCGGGGCGAATGCCGATGCCGGCGATCTCACCTCCCCGGACGCGGCAAGCGCCGCGCGGGCAATGCGGCGGGCGCTGGCGGATGCCGGTCTTGCGCCGGGGGAAATAGGCTATGTGAACGCCCATGGCACCGGCACCTTGCTGAACGATCTGGTGGAGACCCGGGCGATCAAGGCGGTGTTCGAGAATGCCCACATGCCGCTGGTATCCTCCATCAAGGGCGTGGTCGGCCTCGGCCTGGGCGTGGCCGGCGCCATCGAGGCCATGGCCACCGCGCTTGCCTTGCGCGATGGGCTGGTTCCGCCGACTGCCAATTTTCTTGAAGCCGATCCGGAAATCGACCTCGACGTGGTCCCGAACGTCGCAAGAGCCGCGCGTATCGACGCCGCATTGTCCAATTCGTTCGCCTTCGGGGGATTGAACGCGGTTCTCGCCCTGCGGCGTTATCAGGCTGCGTGACGGCACCGGCGCGCCGGGCTGCTGATTTATAACGTGATCGTTTCGTTCCGGGGCTTCCGCAATCCCGGGAATTCCGGCGGCTGCCGCACCGGATCGGTTTTCGTCAGATATTTTTCCGGATTATAGGCCGCGTCCAGCGGGGCCAGGGCGAGCAGAGCGGCATAGACCGCGTCACGCCGCTCCATCTCCTGGGTCACCGGCAGATGATCCGCGTAGTTCGGATCGCGCGGGTCGTAATCATAGAAATGCCGCAGGTTGATCGCGGGTTTTGACCGCAGCAGACCGGCCGGAAGATCAAGGGCGACCTGACAGAGCCGTTTGAACTTATGGGCGCCGTCCTGCAGCACGGCCTCTGCCAGCAGGCCGGTACGGCCCCGCACATAGGGCAGAACGAAAGCCAGACCCTGGCCGAGGCGGCCATGCGAAGCCATGAGCTTGAGATATTCCCACAGCTTCCGGCCGAACATGCCGGATTTTTCGAACTGGACGAGATCGGGTGAATCGGCCAGTGCGATCTCCAGGGAGAGCAGCGTTGACCGCAACATGCGCTCTTCCCGGGAGGATAATCCGTGCAGCGACTGCCGGTAGCCCACGAGATATTCAGGAACGGTGGCAAAACGGTAGCGAAGCGCAACCTGAAGCTGTAGCAGCATATCCTCGCTGCCTTGCGCATCCCGCTCCGATAGCAGCGATGAAAACCCGCCGATTTCCTCCAGCACCCGCTTGCGGATCAGGATGGAACTGCCATTGCCCACGATGTTCACATAAAAGTGGCGGTTGGCGACCCAGCCATCGACCCGGTGGTTGCGCGACGCGCCATACACCATGCCCTTGGCATCGATCTGGCGGAATGGCGAATAGACCAGCGCGGTTTCCCCGCCGCTCGCCAGCAGCAGCGCGAGCTGCTTGGCGGTCTTGCTCGGATGCCAGAGATCATCGGCGTCGATGAACGCGATATAGGCGGCGGAACTCGCGCGGATTCCGGTATTACGCGCCGCCGCCACGCCCAGATTGGCCTGCCGCAGCAGCCGGAAGCGCGGATCGGCGTTCACGTAACCTTCAGCGATTTCCGCCGTATCATCGGTCGAGCCGTCATCGACGACGATGATTTCGAGTTCACGATATGTCTGGGCGGCAATGGATGCCAGGGTCTCCCTCAGCGTTGCGCCGGCGTTGAATGCCGGGACGACGACGGAGACGAGCGGATCGGCAGTCATCGCCTTACAACGATCATGTTTTTCGAGAAAACTTGAATGCGAGCCTCCAGGCAAGACTGCATGAGTTTACCGCCCAAGTCAAAAGACGCGGCCCAGCTTTCTCCCGCCGAGCTTTGTCCCGCTCAGCCTTTTTCTGCCCATTCGCATGGCGTGCTCAGCTCGCGCCGGCCGCGGCACGGATCACCTCTTCCCGAAGCAGGGTCTCGAAATAGCCGATCGTGCGTTTCAACCCTTCCTCCAGCATGACCCTCGGTTCCCATCCGAGGGTCTCCCTGGCGCGCGAGATATTTGGTTGGCGTTGCTTCGGGTCGTCCTCCGGCGGCGGCAGCCGGACGATCCGTGACGGCGAGTTGGTCAGATCGATGATTTTCTTCGCCAGTTCCAGAATCGTGAACTCCACCGGGTTGCCGAGATTAAGCGGCCCGGTCACCGTTTCGTCGGTATCCATCAGCGCCACAAGCCCGTCGATGAGATCGTCCACATAGCAGAAAGAGCGGGTCTGGTTGCCCTGGCCATGCACGGTGATGTCCTTGCCCAGCAACGCCTGGACGATGAAGTTGGAAACGACCCGCCCGTCATTCGGGTGCATGCGAGGACCGTAGGTGTTGAAAATCCGCCCGACCTTGATGTTCACGTTGTGTTGGCGCCGGTAGTCGAAAAACAGCGTCTCCGCGCAACGTTTGCCTTCATCGTAGCAGGAGCGTGCGCCGATCGGGTTAACGTTGCCCCAATATGTCTCGGTTTGCGGATGCTCGGTCGGATCGCCATAGACCTCGCTGGTCGAGGCCTGCAAAATTTTGCAATGCAGCCGCTTGGCCAAGCCGAGCATGTTGTACGCACCGAGCACGCTGGTTTTCGTGGTCTGCACGGGGTCGCGCTGATAATGAATGGGCGAGGCAGGGCAGGCGAGATTGAATATCTCGTCCACCTCGACGAAAAGCGGGTGAGAGACGTCGTGCCGAAGCAGTTCGAAATGCTTGTGGTCGAGCAGATGCTCGATATTGCGGCGCGCGCCGGTGAAGAAATTATCCACGCACAGGACCTGGCAGCCATGGGTGAGGAGCTTTTCACATAAATGGGACCCCAGGAATCCGGCGCCGCCGGTTACCAGCACCCGGCGTTCAAGATGCATGGCGCGATCCAGGTTTTATGGCTTGCGGAAAGCCTTCGCACCCGGCGGCCGGGCACGATTTCAAGTATCGCCACTGGATCATTGTTTCAGCCGACCTCTGTTTCACTTTCCGAGAATGCACGTAAATAGGCAGTGCTAAAATTCCGTATATTGCGGGGGAAAGACGATTACTTTATCCGATTTTCTTCCAGAACCCCATTTTATGACATGTATAAAAAAAAATACAATAAAAAAAATTATAGTCAAATGATTTATTAATGTGTTGTACGCATGGAAGCGGGAACGTATCGGAAACGGTGTTAGCACGCAATGGATGACAGAAAAGTTCTTTGTTTGTTCCCTTCAAGCGCCCCCTTCGCAAAAAGCAGGATTTCCGGCGCTCACCATGCTGCAATTGCGAAATAATATGCTGGACAAGCTTCAGATCGGCTCGTTAAACATTACTGGTCTCAACATGGCCCGCATGGCCGAACTGGAAGCCTGATGCCCCTGGACCAAGCCAAGCCGATCCTGCCTGTCATCCTCTCCGGTGGTTCCGGCACCAGGCTCTGGCCGGTTTCGCGCAAAAGCTTCCCCAAGCAGTTCTGGCCGCTGATTTCCGAAAAAACCATGCTGGCGGAAACCGCGTTGCGGGCTTCCGGCCCCGGCTTCTCGCCGCCGATCGTGGTCACAAACCAGGATCACCGCTTCGTGGTGGCCGAGCAGTTGCGGGCGGCCGGGATCCATGCCGCCTCCATCCTCCTGGAGCCGAAAGGCCGCAACAGTGCTCCCGCCATTGCCGCCGCGGCCATGCTCGCGGCGGAGACCGACCCTGATTCGATCCTCTGGGTGATGGCGGCCGATGCCGCCATCACCGACCTTGCCGCCCTCGGCGCCGCGGTGAGGCGCGGGGCCACCGCCGCCGCCGCCGGCTATTTCGTTACCTTCGGCATGCAGCCCACATCGCCGGAGACCGGCTATGGCTATATCGCCCAGGGCGCGCCGTTGATCGATCTCGAAGGTGTATTCAAGCTTGACCGCTTCATCGAGAAGCCGAACGCGGAGAAGGCCGAAAAGCTTCTGCTGTCCGGCCGGAATTTATGGAACTCCGGCATGTTCATGTTTTCCGCCCGGCTGCTGCTGTCGGAGACCGAGCTGCACGCGCCGGAAGTTCTCCAGGCGGTCCAGGCCGCATGGGCCGGCCGCACGGCCGATCTCGATTTCATCCGCCTCGGCGCCGCGGCTTTCGAGAACGCTCCGGAAATCAGCATCGACTATGCGATTGCCGAGAAGACAGACAAAGCCGTTGTCGTTCCCGCCGCCATCGGCTGGTCCGATGTCGGCTCCTGGGCGGCGCTGGCGGAAATCGCGCCAAGGGATGCCTCCGGCAACGTGGCCGTCGGCGCGGTGGTGCTGGAAGACAGCCAGAACAGCTACGCCCGGAGCGACGGTACGGTGACCGCGCTGCTTGGCGTCAAGGACCTGATCGTGGTCAGCACCCAGGACGCGGTGCTGGTCGCGCACAAGGATTCCGCTCAGGATGTCAAGAAGGTCGTCGATCGCCTGAAGCGAGAGGGCAGGGAGGAGGCCGACACCCATAACCGCATCTATCGCCCATGGGGCTTCTATGAGCGGCTGATCCTGGGCGATCGTTTCCAGGTCAAGCGCATCTGCGTCTGGCCTGGCCAAAAGCTTTCGTTGCAGAAGCACTATCATCGCGCGGAGCACTGGGTGGTGGTCACCGGCTGCGCCAATGTTACCTGTGATGACACTGTGACGATGGTCCGTGAGAACGAGAGCATCTACCTGCCGCTCGGCTCGGTGCACCGGATGGAAAATCCGGGCCGCATTCCGCTCACCGTGATCGAGGTCCAGTCCGGGCCTTATCTCGGCGAAGACGATATCGTCCGTTTCGAGGATACTTACGGCCGCGTCGGCTAAGCGCCTCCCCAGGGCATGACGGGAGCGCGATCTCCAGACCCGAGAATGAATCAAAATACCGGCGCTACGCCTCATTGCATTGAAATTCATGCGGTCGACAAGCTTTTCGCTGGCGAAACAGGAAGCTTCAAGGCGCTGGACAATGTGAGCCTCGAAATCTCCGACAACGAATTCTTCACCCTGCTTGGCCCCTCCGGCTGCGGCAAGACGACACTGCTCCGGATGATCGCCGGATTCGAAACGCCCTCGCATGGCGAAATCCGGCTGCACGGCAGGAACGTCATTGATCTCCCGCCGCGAGCGCGGCGCGTGAACATGGTATTCCAGAACTACGCCCTGTTTCCACATCTGACCGTTGCGCAGAACGTCGCCTTCGGGCTGGAAATGCTCGACTGGAAAAAACCGCGAGTTGAAGCGCGCGTCATGGAGATGCTCACCCTGGTCCGGCTGGAGGCGTTCGGCAAGCGCAAGCCGGCCCAGCTTTCAGGAGGGCAGCAGCAGCGCGTGGCCCTGGCCCGCGCCCTCGCGCCGGCGCCGGAAGTGCTGTTGCTGGATGAACCGCTT
>JAJYAF010000138.1 GCA_021779655.1 Pseudomonadota bacterium | reverse complement strand
GATCTCGCCCGCCCATCTTGCGTGCCGGATGGCCGACCTCGAAGCCGGGCGTGCCACGCTCCACCACCAGCGCGCCGATGCCTTTTGGCCCTTTGGTTTTGCCCCAGCGGGCGAAAACCAGGATATGCGTGGCGAGATGCCCGCCGGTGCAATACGCTTTCTGGCCGTTAAGAACGATATAGTCTCCTTCCGGCACGGCCGAGGTGATCATATCGGTCATTCCCGAGCCCGCTCCCGGCTCGCTGATGCCGATGCCGAACATATGCTCTCCGCGCGCGCAGCCCGGCAGCCAGCGACGTTTCTGCTCCTCCGAGCCCAGCACGGCGATCGCGCGGGAAGGACCATTAAGCGCCAGTTGCGTTATCAGCGCGGTATTAAAACAAACGCGGGAAATTTCCTCAAGCAGAACCGTTCCCTGAATAATCGGCGCGCCGGAGCCGCCATACTCCTCGGGAATCACGATGCCAAGATAGCCGAGTCTCGCAAGCAGGTCGCGGTTTTCGGCCGGAAACTCCTCCTTCTCATCCCAATAGGCCGCCTTTTCACGAAAAGCACGCTCCGCGGTCTTACGGATTTCCTCGCGAAAGGCCTCGATCTCCGGGTCAAGCTGGAACATGAAACATCTCCGCGGGGCCTGAAATCAGTGGCCCACAAATTTCGGTTGGCGTTTTTCGCGGAAGGCGGCCGCCCCCTCGCGATGATCGTCGCTGCGTAATGCCAGGTTTTGAATATGCGCTTCCGCGTCAAGAAATGATTCAAGGCCGGGCTGCACCGCCGCCCACAGCATCCGCTTGCCCATTGCCAGCGCAAAGGTCGCGGACTGGGCAAGTTCCTCAGCCAGCGCGCTGGCCCGTGTCTCCAGTTCCTGATCCGCCACGATCTCGGTGACCAGCCCCATGGAGAGCGCCTCTTTCGCCTCCACCAGGCGGGCCGACATCAATAGCTCCCGCGTCCGTAGCACGCCGATATAATGGGTAAGGAAAAACGCCATGCCGCCATCCGGCGCGAGGCCGATTTTCTTGAACACCGCGCCGAAGCGCGTGGTTTCGGAAGCCACAACCAGGTCGCAAGCCAGGGCAACGCTCCATCCTACACCCACCGTCGGCCCCCGCACCGCGGCGATCACCGGCTTGTCCATATTGGCGATCGCCGTAATCGCCCGATGCGCCCGTTGCAACCGGAGTCGCCCGGCCACCAGATCAAATCCGGTCATCGTGCCGATATCGCCACCCGCGCTAAAGGCGCGTCCCTCCCCGCGGATGACGACAGCGCGCACATCGCGATTTTTTTGCAAATCCAGAGCGGCATCCCCCAAGTTCTGCATCATCTCGGGAGATATCGCATTGAGCTTATCCGGCCGCGCCAGAATGATATGCGCGACCGCGCCATGGATTTCGGTTTTTATCGTCATGGTCGTCTTCCCCCTGCCGATTTTTGGCTGAAGATGTGCCCGGCGATCACATTTTTCTGCGTCTGGGTGGTGCCGCCGGTCAAGGTTAGCATGCGTACATCGCGCACCATGCGTTCAAGCGGCAGCAGGCCGAAATAGCCGTAGCCGCCGAACATTTGCTGGCATTGCAGTGTCACGCGCTGGGCCATTTCCGTTGCAAAGACCTTGGCCATCGAACACAGCGCGGGATCTGGTTTGCCCGCATCGATCAATGCCAGCGCCTTGTAGCAAAGACAGCGCGCGGCTTCGATTTCAATTAGCGTGTCCGCCATCATCCAGCGAAGACCCTGCATCTCGCAAAGTTTTTGCCCGAACTGCTCGCGCACGGTCATATATTCGCGGGCCAGATCAAATGCGCCCTCGGCCACGCCGAGCGCCATGACCCCCATGCCGACGCGCGTGCCGTTGTAGATGGTGAGCGGGCCGACGAAGCCGCGCGAGTTTTCCGGATCGCCGAGCGTAACGACATTACTAGCGGGCACCCGGACATTATCGAAAAACAGTTCATTTTCCGCCGCCCCGCGCACGCCCATCTTGCCTTCGATTTTGCGTACCGTCAGCCCCGGACTGTCCCGCTCGACAAGTATGGTGCCAATCCCTTTGGCCCCACGCGAAGGCCCGAACCGGGCATAGACAAGATGCATGTGCGCCCGGTCACCGAAGGTCGTGAATACCTTTTGGCCATTGACGATATAAAAATCGCCCTCACGCGTCGCGGTCGTGCGGATCGCCGTTCCGTCGGATCCCGCCTCGGGTTCCGTCCAGGCGATGCTGCACTCGATTTCCCCCTTCACGACGCCCGGCAACACCCGCCGGCGCAATTCCTCCGGGCCATGGTTGGCAACGATCCTCGGCGAGACGTTCTGGTCATGCACGATCATCGCCGTCAGCAGATCGACCTTCGCCAGCTCCTCGATGACCAGATAAGTGCTCACCAGTCCGGCCTCGGACCCGCCGTATTCCCGCTCCATGCTAAGCCCGAGATACCCGAGCTCGGCGAGCCGGTGCTTGTTTTCCTCGGGAAATCTCTCCTCCCGATCCCATCGCGCCGCCTTATCGCGAAACTCCTGCTGCGCCAGGCGGCGCGCCGCGTCGCGCAGATGAATCTGGTCTTCGGTCAGTTCAAAATCCATTGGTCTCTCATTTCGTCTTGAGGCCGAGCAAACCCGCGATGAGGTTACGCTGCATTTGCGATGTGCCCGCCGTTATCGTGGTCACCCGAGCGTCCCGGTAATGGCGCTGCATGTCGAATTCCATCATGTAGCCATAGCCGCCCATGATCTGCATGCCAAGATTGGCGATGCGCGCATAGGCTTCCGACCCGAACAGCTTGGCCTGGGAAATCGCCATCAGCGCGTTCTCCCCGCGCGCGAGCTGCCAGCCCGCCCGCCACGTAAGAAGCCGGCTCGCCTCGACATCGGTGCGCATATCCGCGAGCATGTGGGCAATGGCCTGGAACGTGCCGATCGGCTGGCCAAACTGCTTGCGCTCCTTCGCGTAATTGAGCGCCAGATCAACCGCCGCGTCCGCCGCGCCCACATATCCGGAAGCGGTCATCAGCCGCTCCAGCTGCAGGCCGGAAAGCATATAGGCCCAGCCTTTGTTCTCTTCGCCGACGAGACGGTCCGCCGGAACCCGCACATCGTCCAGAAACACCTCGTAAGTCCCGAGCGCGCGCCGCCCCAGCGTGTCCAGCTTACGCAGGGTTATGCCTGGTGTCGTATTATCCACCAGAAAGAGCGAAAGACTATCCTGATGCGCGCCCGTAGGCCGCGTGCGCACATAAAGGTTGATGACGTTGTTCTTGGCGCCGGCGCCGGTTGAAAACACCTTCTGGCCGTTGATGACCCAATGATCCCCATCGCGCCGGGCGCTGCTGCGGATCGCACCCGCGTCGGAGCCCGCCCCCGGCTCGGTCATCGAGATCGACATGCGGATCGAGCCGTCGAGGAGGCGGGGCAGCCAATAGGCGCGCTGGGCTTGGGTGCCGTTGTTCAGAATGTTCAGCCCGTTGAATACGCAGGTGCCATAGGCGCCCAGAAAATCATAACTTTTTCTGGCAAGCTCCTCCGCGATGATCATGAAATCGATCACACCGCCGCCAAGCCCTCCCACGGATTCGGGAAACGGCATACGGAGCAGGCCCATCTCAAGAAAGCCCTGGTATAATTCTTCCGGGTAATATGGCTCGGTGTCACAGCGCCTCACATATTCGGGAGTGGCGATGCGGTTGAGCATTGTCCGCACGCTCTCGCGCAACAAATTCTGTTCCTCGGTGAACTCGAAATCCATGAGAACTCCTCCCTGGCCATGAAACGCGTTCCTGGCCGTTGTTTCCTCGGTTGGGAGCGCATGGGACTGGAGAAAACCCTTGGACGCCCGTTTGGCATAAGCGGATCACAGGGGAGAATGTATGTCAAGCGCCGATCCATTTCGATGCATCCTTGCCCGCCCGCCCCACTTCGCCCAATATGACGCGAGCGCGCCGGAGCAAGGCGGGCCAGCAAGCAGGAGGTAAGCCGCATGTCCATGCCGGATTTATTCAAAAACCGTCTCTCTGTGCCGGTCATCGCCGCGCCCATGTTCATCGTCTCCACTCCGGATCTCGTCATCGCCGAGTGCCGGGCCGGGGTGGTGGGTTCGTTTCCCTCGCTCAATGCCAGGCCGTCCGGCGTGTTCGAGCAGTGGCTCCAACGGCTCCGCCGCGAGCTGACCGCGAATGACGCGCCCTTCGCCGTGAATCTCATCGTCCATAAGACCAATCCGCGTTTGATGGAGGATCTCGCGCTTTGCGTAAAATATGAAGTGCCGGTGATCATCTGTTCGCTGGGCGCTCGGCCCGAGGTCAACGAGGCCGTCCATTCCTATGGCGGCGTCGTGCTTCACGATATCATTAACGACGAATTCGCCCATAAGGCCATCGCCCGGGGCGCGGATGGAATCGTCGCCGTCGCCGCGGGTGCGGGCGGCCATGCCGGCACCATATCACCTTTCGCCCTGGTGCAGGAGATCCGCGCCTGGTTCTCCGGCCCGCTCGCGCTTTCCGGCGCCATCGCCAATGGCAATTCCATTGCCGCCGCGCGCGCGCTGGACGCGGATTTCGCCTATATCGGCTCGCCCTTCATCGCGACGAAGGAAGCCAACGCCGCCGAAGCCTACAAGCAGATGATCATCGATTCGTCGTCGAAAGACATCCTCTATTCAGACGTTTTTTCCGGCATCCACGGCAATTACCTCATCCCTTCCATCATGGCGGCGGGTTTCGATGTCGCCAGGCTTAAAACCCATGGCGCCGGGAGCATGGATTTCAGCACCCGGGTCGAGGAGACTGGCGAAGCCAAGGCATGGCGCGATATCTGGGGAAGCGGCCATGGCATCGGCGCGGTGAAAGAAATCGTGCCGGTCGCGGATCTGGTCGCGCGCCTCGCGCGGGAATACCGGGCAGCGCTGCAACGACTTTCCGCCGGGTCCTGACCGGTCAGGCCGGGCGGTCCCCGGCCAGGATCACCCGGTGCATGACACGGCGAAACCCATGATAATCGTTCACCGGATTATGCAGCACGCAGCGATTGTCCCAGAAAGCGAGTGAACCCGGCCGCCAGTTGAAGCGACAGGTGAATTCCGGCCGTACCTGATGGGCGAACAGGTAGGCCAGCAATGGCGCGCTCTCCGCTTCCGTCATGCCGGCGAATCTCGTCGTGTGGCCATAATTCACATAAAGCGCCTTGCGTCCCGTTTCCGGATGCGTGCGCACCACCGGGTGCTCGGCCTCGTAAACATCCTGCGCATCGGCCCGGGCGCTGTCCCGCAGCCGGTCCTCGCGCGTCTTGGTCGTCTCGGCTTTCACGCTGCTGTTTACGGCGCGCAGAGGTTCCAGCATCCGTTTCATGCCCTCGGAAAGCGCTTCGTACGCGGCATAGCCGCTGGCGAACAAGGTATCGCCGCCATAGGGCGGTACTTCCCGCGCGATCAGCAGGGTCGACATCGGGGGAAATTCCAGATACGCTGTGTCGGTGTGCCAGAGACCGCCGAAATTCGTCACCTCCTGTTCCAGCTTGACAATGGGGATAACTTCCGGCGCCTCGGCCAGGCCTTTGACAAACGGATATTCCGTCACCTCCCCGAAGCGGCGGGCGAAATCGGCGAACGCCTTGGGGCCAAGCGCGTGCTGGTCGCGGAAAAACACCACCCCATGCCGCAGCCAGATTTCACGGATCGCGGCGATGATGGCCGCCGGCAGGCTCGGTGATAACGCCACACCGCCGATTTCCGCGCCAATGGCTCCCGCCAGCCGCCGCACGGTCAGTCCATTTTCCTGCGCCTCATGATCCTGCATCTCATGGTCGGTCACTCGCATTGTTCATCCCTCCCGGATCGGGAGCATAGGCAGCCTAGCCTCGCGATTTCAAGCCGCGAGAGACGAGAGTTCGCCAAGAGACGGATCGTGCTAGACATTTTCAACAATTCGGGCGGCACGGCCCTATCAAGCCAATCACTATCAAGCCAATCAAAGGAAGAACATTGATGAAATCAGGAAATACCCAGGAAAAATCGGTCTACCCATCAACATTGGCGGCATTGCTCAGCGGCCATGCGGCGCAAACGCCTGAGGGAACCGCCTTCATCGATCGGGACCGCACGCTGCGCTATGGCGAACTCGCGCGGGAGAGCGCCGGTCTCGCCGCCGGCCTCGCCCGGCTGGGCGTGGGCCCGGGAGACCGGGTCGCCATCTGGCTGCCCAATATTCCC
>JAJYAF010000137.1 GCA_021779655.1 Pseudomonadota bacterium | reverse complement strand
TATCTTGGCATCCTGCTGGCGCTCGATCCGGCGGCATCGGCCCTGGCCCCGTCGGTGGTTCTGGCGGGGTCAGGCGCTTGGCTGCTGGATCGCGGGCATGAGCGGCTCGCGCCGCCGTTCCGCCTGCCCGATCTGCCGCAAAAATTCCGCGTTGGCCGTTTTCTGCGCCCTGAGCAGAACCAGGAGAATCAGGCTGAAGCCGGCGATTTCAAAGAGAAAATACAGCAGCGGTAGCCGCAGCAGGGCGGCGATGAAAATGCCGAGCGTGCGATAATTGGCGCTGAGTATGCCCCAGCGCCGTACCAGGGGCGCGAAATGCGCGCGGTATTCGGCGCGCAGCATCGCCTCCCGGCCCGGATGGGCGGCCATGATGGCAGCGAAGCGTGCACCAAACGAGTCGTTGCCCGCCGCCCAAAGCTGCACGCGCGCATAGATACGGTTCAGTTCCACGGCCACGCGCCGCATTGCGCCCCGCGCGGGAACAGGCGGCGCGGCCGCGGGAGCCGCCAGCGATGGCGGCGCGGCGGATTGCCTGCCCTTCCCCCAGAAATCGTAACTCTGGCGCTGCACCTCGTAAGCGGCGGACTGTACCGCATGGCATATCCCGGAAAACAGAATCACCGCGCAGACCCAGCCGCCAAAAACGGGCACGAGCGCCAGCCCGAGCCCGGCATAAACGGCGGCGAAGGTCACGTAGTCACAAATACCGTCCAGAACCTTGCCGAAATCGCTATAGGACCGGGTCAGCCGGGCGAGCTGGCCGTCCGCGCCATCCATGACATGCCAGGCGAGCATCAGCACGAAGCCGGCGATCGCGCATCCGGTGTTCCGGTAGAAGAAATAGCACGCGCCGGCGAAAACGCCGCAGGCCATCCCGAAGAGCGAAACCATGTTCGGCGTGATCCCGGCCCGGGCGAAAACCGGGACGAGCCGGGCCGAGACCGGATGAATGAAATAGAGGTTGGTGAAATCCTCGATCTCAACGGTGCGCCGCGCCTGCTCCCCCCCGGCGCCCGCATTTTTACCCGGGCCGGTCACAGCCGGCCGGAATCCAGCAGCGCCTCGGCCTTGGCGAAGGCGGCGGGGTCGTCCACATCCACCCAGAGCCTGTCCCCGATATCGAAAACCCGCGCCTTGTCCCATTCCGCCAGCACGTTCATCGCGCCGGTTATGCTGTCATCGCCGCGCTCCTGGCTTTCCGCCAGGGCGTCGAACATCAGCGGCGCGCACCGGAAAACGCCCGTGTCGAAACAGTTGAAGTCGCGGATGACCTTGCCGATATGCTTCAGCCGGCCGCCCTCGCATTTCACGCGCGTCACGTCGTCCGGATCGTTCAGGGGACTGGCGAGATTGAAATCCACCGCGAGCGTCACCGTATCCCGCTCCTCCGGCTGCGCCATCAGCGCCCGCAAAATCGCGGGATCGACAAGATGGTCGCACATCGTCAGCAGAAACGGCTCATCGAGGAACTGCCTTGCCGCCAGCACGGACACGCCGTTGGCGCGGGTCCATTCGCGGTTGTGAATGCAGGTGACCGGCGCCTTGAGCTTCGCCGCGAGCCCGCGCAGCGCGGCCTGCAACGTCTCCGCCCGGTAGCCGGTGACGACGAAGATGTCCTCCACCCCCGCGGCAAGCAGATTGCCAATGACGCGCTCGATCAGCGGAACGCCGCGAATCGGGATCAGCGGCTTCAGCTCCCCCTTTTCCCGCAGCCGCGCGCCCTGGCCGGCGGCGACGATGAGGCCCTTCATTCCGCGGCGGAGACCGCCAGCGCCGGCTTGATGCGGATGAAAGCCTCGGTCATTTCATAGGCGATATCATCGGTATGCTGCACCGGCGGGTGCTTGCAGAAATAGGCGCTGGGACCTTCCAGCACGCCGCCGGCCCCGCGCTCCAGCGCGAGCTTGCAGCAGCGGATCATGTCGATCACCACGCCGGCGGAATTGGGCGAATCCTGCACCGAAAGGCGCAGTTCCAGGTCCATCGGCACATCGCCGAACAGCAGTCCCTCCATGCGGATGAAGGCGATTTTGTTGTCGTTCTGCCAGGGCACGTAATCGGAGGGGCCGATATGGATGTCTTCCTGCTCCATCCGCTTCTTGGCCACCGACTGCACGGCTTCCGTCTTGGAGCGCTTCTTCGAGGCCAGCCGGCTCTGGTTTTTCATGTTGAGAAAATCGGTGTTGCCGCCGGTATTGAGCTGGTAGGTGCGCAGCAGCTTCACGCCGCGCTTGGCGAACAGGTCGGTCAGCACCCGGTGGGTGATGGTGGCGCCAAGCTGGGATTTGATGTCGTCGCCGATGATCGGCAGGCGCGCCGCGGCGAAACGGGCGGCGAAAGCCGGGTCGCTGGCGATGAAAACCGGCATGTTGTTGATAAAGCCGCAGCCCGCCTCAAGCGCGCATTCGGCGTAGAAACGGGCTGCCTGCTCGGAGCCCACCGGCATGTAGTTCAGCACGACATCGGCCCGCGCCGCCTTGAGCACGGCCACGATTTCGGCCTTCGAAGGCTCGGACAGATCGGCCCGGACGAAGGTGCGGTCCTCGTCGTAATCCGCCATATGCGGGGAAATGCCATCCAGCACCCGCCCCATCCGCACGATCACGCCGCTATCCGGAATGTCCGGCTGGAAAATCTTGGTGCAGTTCGGCTTGGCGAAAATCGCGCGGGCCACATCCGTTCCCACTTTCCGCGCATCGATGTCGAAGGCCGCCACCACCGCGATATCGCAGGGCATGTAGCCGCCGATTTCCGTATGCATCAGCCCCACCACGCCGGACCGGCAACGCTCGGGCGTGTAGTAATGGATGCCCTGGATCAGCGAACTGGCGCAGTTGCCCATCCCGGCAATCGCGATGCGGATGCCGCCGTTCTTGGCCATCATAACCTCTTGCCTCCAAAACGGCCGGAACCGTGCGATTCGGATTATGTCACAACCATGTCCGAGGTCAAACCCTCGTCCACCCCGTCCCTGGGCGTCCATGGCCACGGTCCGCATCGCCGTGCTGAAGATATTTTCATGCAGCCGCAGATACTTTCATGCAGCAGACCGATGCCGGTATTCTGATGGCGGCGAATCCATCTTTCGCCGACAGTGCGGCCGCCCGCCTCGCCCTCAGTCCTGGCAGCCATTGCCATTCGCCAGCGACTCTGTTAGCCGCGAAGGATCGTGAACAGTAAATTCCCTGTAATATGAGCAAGGTGAGCGAGCCCACCCCGACCCATCCGGGGATACTCACCCGTCTTGCCGATTTCCCGAGCATCACCGAGGCGCTGGACTATGCCGCGCGGGGTGCGACCGGCCTGAATTTCTATTCCGGCAGGGGCGAACTCCTGGAAGTGCTCCCCTATGCCCTGCTGCGCGAGCAGGCGATGACGCTCGCCCGCCGGCTGCTCGCAATCGGCTTGAGACCGGGAGAAAGGGTGGGCCTGCTGGCGGAAAGCGACGGCGATTTCGCGCGGGCCTTCTATGCCTGCCAGTATGCCGGGCTGGTTCCGGCGCCGCTGCCCTTGCCGGTGGCCTTCGGCGGCAAGGAGGGCTATCTCAAGTTTTTGCGCCGGATGATTCAATCGGCGGAGGTTCACGCGGTTTTCTGCCCCGAAAGCCTGAGGGCCTGGCTCGGTGAGGCGGTTGCCGGCATCGCGCTGAAATTCAGCGGCACGCTTGCGGCTTTGCACAACGCGCCGCTCGCGCCTCCAGGGGCGTTGGCCCCGCGCGATCCGGATTCGCTCGCCTATTTGCAGTTTTCGTCGGGCAGCACACGTTTTCCTGTCGGTGTGGCGGTTACGCAACGGGCCTTGATGGCCAATGCCCATGGCATGGCCATGCACGGCCTGCATGTCACCGCGCAGGACCGCGCCACCACCTGGCTGCCCTTCTATCACGACATGGGGCTGGTCGGATTCTTCCTCATGCCCATGGCCTGCCAGTCCGCCATCGACATCCTGCCCACCCGGGAATTCGCCCGCCGCCCCTTGCTGTGGCTGCAACTCATCAGCCGCAACCGGAGCACGATCTCTTTCAGCCCCTCTTTCGGCTACGAGGTCTGTACCAAGCGCGCCAAAACCGCCTCGACCGACGGGATCGACCTTTCGAGCTGGCGCCATGCCGGCATCGGGGGCGACATGATCCGTCCCAATGTTCTCACCCGCTTCGCGGAGCGGTTCGCCGCCAATGGCTTCCCGGCGAAGGCGTTCACCCCCTGCTACGGCATGGCCGAAGCCACCCTGGCCCTGACCTTCACCCCGGAAGGCCAGGGGGCCTGGGAAGACAGCGTGGACGGAACGATCCTGGAGCAGGAGCAGCGCGCCGTTCCGGCGGATGCGGAAAGCGAGCGCAGCCGCGGCTTCATCGTCTGCGGCAAGATGCTTCCCCTGCATGAAATTGAAATTCGCGACGAAACCGGCGCCCTGCTTCCCGAGCGGGAAGTTGGCCGCATCTTCGTCCGTGGCCCAAGCCTGATGCTGGGCTATTTCCGCGCGGCGGAAGAGACGGCGCGCGTGCTCTCGCCCGAAGGCTGGCTGGACACCGGAGATCTCGGCTATCTGCTGGAAGGCCAGGTGGTGATCACCGGGCGGGCCAAGGACCTCGTCATCGTCAATGGCCGCAACCTTTGGCCGCAGGATCTGGAATGGACGGCGGAGGCCGAAATCCCCAACCTGCGGAGCGGCGACGTGGCCGTTTTCTCCGTGGATAACGGGGAGGACGAAGAGGTCGTCGCCCTGGTTACCTGCCGCGTGACCGACCCGGCGGGCCGCGAGGCCCTGGTGGACGAACTGGGCCGGTTCTTCCGCCGCAGACACGGGCTGGAGGTTCGCGTCGTGCCGGTCCCGCCGCACAGCCTGCCGCAAACCTCGTCCGGCAAGCTGAGCCGCAGCCGCGCCCGTTCGATGTATCTGGCCGGCGCGTTCCGCTTCAATCCCTCGGTCGAAGCGGCGGAGTAATGCCCCGCGTCGCGCTCACCGGCGCGACGGGATTTCTCGGGCTGCATCTCCTCCCGGCGTTGCTCGAACGCGGCTTCGCGGTCCGTATCCTGGCCCGCCGGCCTCCGCCCAAGGGCGCCTGGGCAGGGCTTCCCTTCGAAACGGTGCATGGCAGCCTGGCCGATGGCGCGGCGCTTCAGGAACTCGTGGAAGGCGCGGCGGTCGTGGTCCATGCCGCGGGTCTCATCAAGGCCCGCTCGCGCGCCGATTTCCTGCGCGTCAACCGCGACGGAACGGCGGCGCTGGCTTCGGCCACCCGCAAGGCCGCGCCGGATGCGAGGTTTCTGCTCATCTCCTCCCTCGCCGCGCGCGAGCCGCATCTCTCCGATTACGCTTTCAGCAAACATGCGGCCGAGCAGGCCGCGAGCGCGGCTTTTTCCGAAGTCCCGGGGCAGCTCGCCATCATCCGCCCTCCGGCGATCTACGGTCCGTGGGACAGGGAAACCCTGCGGCTTTTCCGCGCCGCCGGCCGCGCTTTCGCACCCGTTCCGGGGAAGGGGCGCGTGGCGGTCGTTCATGCGAAGGACGCGGCCCGTGGCATCGCGGCGCTGGCCGCCAGCTGGCGGGCGGGCCGCTTCGCGCTGGCCGACACGAATCCGGAAGGCTATCCGCCGGGGGATCTGCTGCGGGCGGCGGGCGCGGCCATGGGCCGGACGCCCCGCCTGGTGCCGCTGCCCGCGCCCGTGCTTCTGCCCGTGCTTCTGGCGGCAGGCGCCGCGGCCGGGCTATGGTCCCGCCTTACCGGAACGGCGCAAATCTTCGGCCCCGGCAAGGCCCGGGAGATCCTGCATCCGGACTGGAGCGTGCGCGCGGGCGACCTTCTGCCCGCCGAAATTTTCCGCCCGCGCTTCGGGCTGGAACAAGGCTTCGCCGACACCGTGGCCTGGTACCGGCGGGCCGGCTGGCTATAGCGCCTTCTGGTAGACCCGGTAGGTTTTGTATGGAATGGCGCCGAGGGACTCGTTGATCCGGCGCATCGGCTGGTTGTCTTCCAGGATCCAGGACAATTCGATCTGCTGGTAGCCGAGCTTGACCCCCTCCCCGCGCACCATGTCGATCATCAGGAAGGGCAGCAGGCGGCCGATCATGTCCTGCGCCGCCGCGCGCCGCACCCCCATCAGCGGCACGCGCCCGGTTTTAACCCCCGCCACCTTCAACCGCCAGAGGAGCTTTGCCCAGCCGAAGGGCAAAAGCCTGCCGTTCAGGCCGCGTATCGCCTCAGATC
>JAJYAF010000136.1 GCA_021779655.1 Pseudomonadota bacterium | reverse complement strand
CGGCGCGCAGTTGCGCGGCCAGGGCATGCGCCTTCTGCCGCCCGAGATTTTCCCGGTGCGCGACATAGATCATCTCCTCGGTGACGATGCCTGCCTTGGCGAATTCATACTGCGTGACGCATTGGCCAGGCGCGCCGGCACGGATTTCGTGCGGGGCCGGGCAGGGCGGCACCAGCCTGTCCGCCGGGGCGAAGCCGTTATCGGCCGGCGTGACACCGCGGCCCGCCTGCGGGCCAAAGCCCCGCCGCGCGATCCATCCGGCGCGCGGCTGCGCAAGCCCGGCATCGAGGTCGATTTGCGCGTCAGGCTCGGTATAGGGGCCGGAGGTGTCGTAGAGCCGCAGCGGCGGCTCCTTGGCGCTTTCATGCAGCAACACTTCACGGAACGGCACCAGGATTTCCGGATGACCGGCGGGCGCGGAATAAACCTTGCGGCTGCCGATGATCGGTCCGGTGGTGACGGCGGCGGGCTTGCTCTGCACAGTCATCGCGAACGCTCCTTGTGTATCTTGTAAGGAGGAGCGGGGCGGATGTCTGACATTCAACCCCGTCCCTCCGCCGGCATGACCCGGATCAGGTTCAAAGGGTCGGCCACGGCCGGAGCCGGTTTCCCGGCTCCGCAGCGGCCTCTCAGTTCCTTCCGGAACACCCCTCGGTGCGGGTAGTGTCACTCTTCCTGGGCGCGCCTGTCAAATTAACGGGTGGCAAGCTTGCGAAAACGCCGCGCTTGCTTACAGGAGGCGCATGCCGATATCGCCGCGCTCCCACCCGCGCCTGTCGCCGCTGTGGCGCAGACGCGCGGCCATTTTCGGCGCCAGTCGGCGCGGGCGGATTTCGCTCCTGCTGTTCGGCGTGGTTTTCTTGCTCAGCATGGGCGCCAATTTCATCGCCAATGATAAGCCGTTCCTGATGGTCTACCGCGGGCGGCTTTATTTCCCGCCGGTCGAGCGGATCGCCGAGCAGCGCTTCGGCCCGGATTTTCTGCCAACGGAGGCCGATTACACCAACCCCGCCGTGCAGGCCGCGATTCGCGCCCATGGCTGGATGCTCTGGCCGCCGATCCCCTACCGTTACGACAGCATCGTCTGGAACGCGAGCCTGGCGCCGGCGCCGCCGGATGCGCATCACTGGCTCGGCACCGACGAGGTTTCGCGCGATGTGCTGGCGCGCGTGCTCTACGGCCTCAGGCTCTCCATCCTGTTCGGCTTCTCCCTTACCATCGTCGCCTCCGCGATCGGCATTATCGCCGGCGCGGTGCAGGGATTCTACGGCGGCTATACCGATCTGCTGTTCCAGCGCTTCATTGAAATCTGGTCGGGCATGCCGCAGCTCTTCCTGCTGATCATCCTGGCCGGCATCATCGCGCCGAGTTTCTGGATATTGCTGTTCTTCCTGCTGCTGTTCTCCTGGATGACGCTGACGGGCGTGGTGCGGGCGGAGTTCCTGCGGGCCCGCAACCTGGATTACGTGCGCGCCGCCAAGGCGCTCGGGCTGCCGGACTGGCGGATCATGCTGCGCCACATGCTGCCGAACGCGATGATCGCGACCCTGACGTTCCTGCCCTTCATCCTCTCCGATTCCATCACGCTGCTGGCCAGCCTGGATTTCCTGGGGTTCGGCATGCCGCCCGGCTCGCCCTCGCTTGGTGAACTGGTCTCGGAAGCGAAGGACAATCTGCAGGCGCCCTGGCTCGGGCTTACCGCCTTCGCCGCGCTCGGCGGCGTTCTGATCATGCTGATCTTCATCGGCGAAGCCGTGCGCGATGCCGTCGATCCGAGAAAATCGTAAAGTGGAAACCATGAATCGTGGCCGCTCATGACCCTGCTCGCAGTGCGCGATCTCTGTTTGGCCGCCGGCGGACAAACCCTTGTCGATGGCGTTTCCTTCGATGTGGCGCCGGGGGAGACGCTGGGCCTGGTTGGCGAATCCGGCTCCGGCAAGACGCTTTCGGCCTTGAGCGTGCTGGACCTGCTGCCGCCCGGAATTACCCGGCGCGGCGGGCGCATCGTGCTGGACGGCTGCGATATCGCCACCGCGACCGAGGCGCGGAAACGGCAGCTGCGTGGCGGCGTGGCCGGCATGATTTTCCAGGAACCGATGTCGAGCCTCAATCCGTTGCAGCGCGTGGGCGCCCAGGTGGCGGAAGCCCTGCTGCTGCACGGGAAATTCAGCCGGAAAACGCTGCGGGCGCGGGTGATCGCGCTGCTGCACGAGGCCGGGCTTGCAGACGCCGCGCAGCGAGTGGACGATTATCCGCATCTGCTCTCCGGCGGCCAGCGGCAGCGCGTCATGATCGCCATGGCGCTGGCCAACGATCCGAAACTGCTGATCGCCGACGAGCCGACCACGGCCCTGGATGTCACGCTGGAGAAACAGATCCTCGATCTGATCGCGCGTGCCCAGAAGGCGCGCGGGCTTGGCGTGCTGCTGATCACGCACGATCTCGACCTGGTGCGGCGCCATGCCGGCCGGGTGCTCGTGCTTGAGAAGGGCAGGGTGGTGGAGGCTGGCGCCACGGAGCGGGTATTCGCCGCGCCGGCCAGCCCGCAGACGCGGCGGCTTCTGGCGGCGCGGGATTTTCCGCCCGCGCCGGCGGCGGCGCCGGGCCCGGTGGTGCTGGAGGCAGCGCATCTTACCGTGCGGTTTCCGGTATTGCGCGGCGCGCTGCGCCGCAAGGTGGGGGAGATCGCGGCGGTGGACGATGTCTCCTTCACGCTGCGCGAGGGCGAGACGCTGGGCCTCGTCGGCGAATCCGGCTCCGGCAAATCCACCATCGCCCTGCTGCTGCCGCGGCTCATCCGCTTTCAGGGGCGGGTGTGGCTGGAGGGGCAGGATCTGGCGCGGCTTGGCAGGCGCGCGTTGCGGCATACCCGGGCGAAACTGCAAATCGTCTTTCAGGACCCTTACGGCAGCCTCTCGCCGCGGCTCACGGTGGGCGACATCGTGGGTGAGGGGCTGGCGCTGCATGCGCCGGAATTGCGGGTGGACGAACGGCGGGCGCGGGTGGCGGAAGCCCTGGCGCGGGTCGGGCTTTCCGCCGATGCGCTTGAGCGCTATCCGCACGAATTTTCCGGCGGCCAGCGGCAGCGGATCGCCATTGCCCGGGCGCTGGTCCTGCGGCCGAGCGTTCTGATCCTGGACGAGCCGACCAGTGCGCTGGACGTGACCGTGCAGGCGGAAATTCTGCAACTGCTGCGCGAACTGCAAGCCCGGCTCAGGCTGGCCTATCTGTTCATCAGCCATGACCTGCGTGTCGTCCGCGCGCTCGCGCACCAGATCATCGTGCTGCGCGCCGGCCGGGTGGTGGAGAGCGGCGAGGCCGCGCGCATCTTTAGCGCAGCGAGCGCGCCCTATACCCGGGCGCTGCTTGCCGCCGCCGGGTTTAGCGAGGCGGGCGGGCCGGCCGGCATGGCGGATCTCGCCGGACACTCCGATAGCGTTTGAAAAACCGCGCCGTTTGCCGTAAACCCCGGTGCTGACGATTTACGACGCATGCCGTCCGCGGCCCGCCTTTGCCGTGGACTGGAAATTTCTGGGATTTTTTCGAGCGATGAAACTGATCAATCCGATCCGCATGGGCGGGGCAACCGTTCTGCCCCTGGTGGAGGGTGGCAAGGGTGTTTCGGTCTCCAACGGCGCGACCTGCGGGCACTGGGCGGCAGGCGGGGGGGTCGGCACATTCAGCGCCGTCAACGCCGACAGCTTCGATGCGGAAGGCAAGGTGATTCCGCAGGTCTATGACGGCAGAACCCGGCGCGACCGGCACGAGGAGCTGATTGCCTACGCGATCGAGGGCGGAGTGACCCAGGCGCGCCAGGCCTATGATATTTCCAACGGCCGGGGCCGCATCCATGCCAACCTGCTGTGGGAGATGGGCGGGGCGGAGCGCGTGATCACCGGCATACTGGAGCGCACCAAGGGCATTGTGAACGGCATTACCTGCGGCGCCGGCATGCCCTATCGGCTGTCTGAGATCGCCGCGCGCTTTGGCGTCCATTATTACCCCATCGTCTCCTCCGGCCGCGCCTTCAGCGCTTTGTGGAAGCGCGCCTATTCCAAGGTGGCGGAGCTGCTGGGCGGAGTGGTCTACGAGGACCCCTGGCTGGCCGGCGGCCATAACGGGCTCTCCAACAGCGAGAACCCGCAAAAGCCCGAAAACCCGTATCCGCGGGTTGTGGCCCTGCGCCGGATCATGCGTGAATTCGGGCTGGCCGAAACACCCATCATCATGGCGGGCGGGGTATGGTGCCTGGAGGAATGGCAGGACTGGATCGGCAATCCGGAGCTTGGGCCCATTGCCTTTCAGTTCGGCACGCGCCCGCTGCTGACCAAGGAAAGCCCGATCAGCCCGAGCTGGAAGAAGCGCCTGCTGACGCTGAAGCCGGGGGACGTGTTCCTGAACAAGTTCTCCCCCACCGGTTTCTACTCCTCCGCCGTCAATAACAAGTTCATGGAGGAGCTGCGCGAGCGTAACGAGCGGCAGGTGGCGTTCACGCTGGAGCCGGTGGGCGAGCATCTGGTGGAATATGGCGTGGGCGCGCGCAAGCGCCCGGTATTCCTCACCGCGCCCGATTACGCGCGGGCGAAGGACTGGGAGGATGAGGGTTTCACGGCGGCCTTGCGCACGCCGGATTCCACGCTGGTTTTCGTGGCGCCTGAAAAAGCCGATGAAATCCACGAGGATCAGGTGAACTGCATGGGCTGCCTGAGCCAGTGCCGCTTTTCCAACTGGGCGCAGACGCCGCCCGGTTACGACAACGGCAAGAAGGCGGACCCGCGCAGCTTCTGCATCCAGAAGACCTTGCAGAACATCGCCCACGCGGCGCCGGATGACGAGGCGGCGCTTGACAACAACCTCATGTTCGCCGGCCACAACGCCTATCGCTTCGCATCCGATCCGTTCTATTCGAACGGCTTCATCCCCACGGTGCGCGAGCTGGTGGAGCGGCTGCTCACCGGGAAATAGTTTCGGGAAAACCGAAAGAAAACAGGTTCCGGGGCGCGCGCTGTGAGCTTATACCAGCCCGCCAATTGATTGACTTTTCCAGACAGTCGGCGGGGCTGGAATAAGGCTTTGATTTCGCGCGCGGCCGCCCCGCCAACCCCGTGCGCACAAAGCTTTGATTTCGCGCGCGGCCGCCCCGCCAACCCCGCGCGCATAAGGCTTTGATTTGGCGCGCGGCCGCCCGCCAACCCCGCGCGCATACCATCCGCGTTTTCGCGGATTGGTATTAAGGCCGGCGGCGTTCGCATGGCGCCCGGAAAGGCGCTATGCTGCGCCCATTCCCGAGTCGGAGTTTCTGCCCGTGGCCACCCTCACCGCTGATATCCGCCCCCATGTCGTCGTGCTTGGCAATGAAAAGGGCGGTTCCGGAAAATCCACCACCGCGATCCATATCATCGTCGGCCTCATGCGGGATGGCTATCGGGTCGGCGCGCTCGACCTGGATGCGCGGCAAGGCACGCTTTGCGGCACGCTGACGGCGCGGCAGCAGTTTATCGAGACGAAAAACATCGCTCTGCCGGTGCCGGCTTTCGCCTCCGTGCATCGCAGCGAGCTGGACAACCGGCCGGAGGCCGAGGCCGAGGAACGGGCGCGCTTTGCCGCCGCCTTCGCCGAGGTGGCAAAAGACGCCGATATCGTGGTGATCGATTGCCCCGGCGCGGATACCTATCTTTCCCGCCACGGCCATGCGCACGCGGATACCCTGATCACGCCGATCAATGACAGTTTCGTGGACTTCTCCATGCTGGCGAAGGTGGATCCGGAGAACCACGACATCGTCAAGCCCAGTATCTATTCCGAAATGGTGTGGGAGGCGCGAAAGAACCGCTTTGCCCTGGATCGCGGCCGGATCGACTGGATCGTGATGCGCAACCGGCTGGCGGCGGCGGAGGCGCGCAACAAGCGCGACGTTGGCTCAACGCTCGAATCGCTCGCCAAGCGGATCGGCTTCCGCACGCTGAAAGGCTTCGGAGAGCGCGTGATCTTTCGCGAACTCTACCTCCAGGGCCTGACCTTGATGGATGTGCGCGAAGCGAATATCGGCATCGCGCTCGGCATGTCGCATGTGGCGGCGCGGACGGAGGTGCGGGCGCTGCTCTCGGCCATCAAGAAGCCGGCGCCGCGGCTCGAACTGGTGGCGTAATACCAGCCCGCCAATTGATTGACTTTTCCAGACAGTCGGCGGGCTGGAATAAGGCTTTGATTTCGCGCGCGGCCGCCCCGCC
>JAJYAF010000135.1 GCA_021779655.1 Pseudomonadota bacterium | reverse complement strand
TGCCGCAGGAGATCGAGCGCCAGCTATTCCCCGATGGCTGTCATGTGGAGCGAAGTCCGGCGGCGCACCTCGCCGCCCTGATGGATCTCACGGAAATCCGCGCGCTGCTGCAAAGCGGCAAGGTCGAGGCGCCGGCCGTGCTGCCGGTCGCCATCGAACGCATGGCGCTGGCGCTTCGCACCTTACGCCATGGTGATGGCGGTCTCGCGCTCTTCAACGGCACGCGCGAGGAGTTGCCGAGCCTGATCGATCTGGTCCTTTCCCAGGCCGGCCGGTCCGGGCGTTCGGCCCCATCGCTGAGCGATAGCGGCCTCTACCGGCTTACCGCCGGCAAATCCGTGCTGCTGGTCGATGCCGGGGCGCCGGCGGCGCAAGGGTATGATCGTTTCGCCCATGCCGGAACGCTGAGTTTCGAATTCTCGGCGGGCAAGGAGCGATTGATTGTGAATTGCGGCGCCGCACCCGCTTCCGGCCAGGAGTGGCGGAACGCCCTGCGCGCCACCGCCGCCCATTCCACCCTCGTCGTCGAGGGTATTTCCTCCTCGGAGATACGGGAACACGGCCTTGGCCGGCGGCCCGCGGAGGTGAACGCGCAACACCAGAGCGCGGGCGGAGCGCATTGGCTCGAGACAAGCCATGACGGCTGGCTGAAGCCCTTCGGGGCCGTGCATCATCGGCGGTTCTACCTCGCGGAAAGCGGGGAGGATCTTCGCGGGGAAGACTTCATCGAGGCGGAGCAGCCACAGCCCTTTGTCATTCGTTTTCACCTGCATCCCAAGGTCACCGTTAGCTTGCAGCAGGATAACGAGGCGGCATTGCTTCGCCTGCCTTCCGGGCAAGGCTGGCGCCTACGCGCCGACGGAATGACCATTCGCATCGAGGAAAGCGTCTATTTTGGATTATCGGAACCGCGCCGTACCGAACAGGTCGTTCTTTCCCGGCATCACGATGAGCCGCAACTGGTGAAATGGGCGCTCACGAAACTCGGCTGAATTAGGATGAGGCTCTATGGCGCAAATATTGTTGACTGGCGGGAACGGTTATATCGGGTCGCACACCGCAGCCGTATTGGCCGAACGCGGCCACCAGCTCGTCATCGTGGACGATTTCAGCAACTCCGAGCGCGATGCGCCGGATCGTCTGCGCCAGCTCACCGGCATGGCCATCCCGGTGATCGAAGCGGACATCAGGGATCGCTCGGCCTTGTCCGGGGCGCTTTCGCCATACGCGATCGATGCGGTCATTCATTTCGCCGCGCTGAAAGCCGTGCAGGAGAGCGAGACCGACCCGCTCCGCTATTACGACATGAATATCGGCGGCACGATCCGGCTGCTGCAATTCATGGAGGAGCGCGGCATCCGGCACATCGTGTTTTCATCGTCGGCCACCGTTTACGGCCAGCCGGAATTCTCACCGATTCCGGAAAGCGCGCCGACCCGTGTGGAAAACATCTACGGCCGCACCAAGCAGATCATGGAAATTCTCATCAACGACCTCGCGCGCACCCGCAAGCTGCTGGGCGCCGCCAATCTGCGCTATTTCAACCCGGTGGGCGCGCATCCCTCCGCCATGATCGGCGAAACGCCGAGGGGGGCGCCGAATAATCTCATGCCCTATATCTGCCAGGTCGCCGCTGGAACGCGGCCCTTGCTGCAAATTTTCGGCAATGACTATGACACGCCGGACGGAACCGGAGTCCGCGACTATATCCACATCATGGATCTCGCGGAGGCGCACGCGCTTGCGGTGGAGCGCGTGCTTGCCAATGACGAAACCTTCACGGTCAATCTCGGTACCGGCATCGGCATTTCCGTTCTTGAGCTTCTCCATGCCTTCGAGGCAGCGACGCAGCGAAAAATTCCCTATAAGATCGTATCCCGCAGGGCGGGCGACGTTGCCAGCTATTACGCGGACCCCGGCGCCGCGGAGCGGTTGCTGGGCTGGAAGGCAAGGCTCGGTATTCATGACATGTGCCGTGACGCCTGGAGATGGGAAGCAGGCCGGGCCGGGCTCGTGAATGTCTAGGGCCATATCCCGGCGGGCCGGCTGAACCCGCTTGCCGTTCCGCTCCAGATCATCCGCCGCGCGACCATGACAGGCGCGACGCGTCTGGCGGCCAGACCAGGCGAGCACCGAAACCCCGCAGCCCCGATCCTGGTTTTTCTTGTCACCGAGGATTGGTTTTTCGCCTCGCATTTCATGAAGCGCGCGCTGGCCGCCAGGGCCGCCGGGTGGCGGGTGTTTCTGGTGGCGAATTCGGGCGATGCCAGCGAGGCGATTCGCGCGGCGGGGATCGAGGTCATCCCGGTCCGCTTCCGCCGGCGCCGGGTCAATCCGTTTGCCGAGCTGCTGTTCACCCTCAAGCTTGCGCGGATCTATCGCGCGCTCAAGCCAGACCTCGTTCATCATGTCGCGCTCAAGCCCATCGTGCAGGGAGGGCTCGCCGCCCGGATTGCGGGAGTTCGGGCGATCGTGAACGCGCCGGTTGGACTCGGGTACGTGTTTTCGTCCGATCGCCCCTTGGCGAAACTGCTCAAACCCCTTGTAAGCCTTCTGCTTCGCTATACGCTTTCGCCAAGGCGTGGCTGGGTCATCTTCGAAAATCCCGATGATCTCGCGGAGCTGGCATCCCGTGGGATGATCCGGCCGCAAGCCGCCAGCATCATTCGCGGCGCAGGCGTGGATATCCGGCAATTCGCGCCGGCACCTGAGCCTCCGCCGCCGGTCCGGGTGATTTTGATTGCCCGAATGATCCGCGAGAAAGGAGTAGCCGACTTCGTCGCGGCAGCGCGCCGCCTGCTCGGCAAGCGGTCCCCGGCGGAGTTTCTGCTGGCCGGCGCGCCGGATGAAGGCAATCCGGACAGCTTGACGGAAGCGGAGCTGCGGGGCTGGGAACGGGAAGGTCTGGTGCGCTGGCTTGGCCCTCGCAAGGACGTGGCCGAATTACTGCGCGGGGCACATATCGCCTGCCAGCCTTCATCGTACCGGGAAGGCCTGCCGAAATCCGCACTGGAGGCTATGGCCGCCGGCCGGCCCCTGGTTGCAACGGATATTCCGGGCTGCCGCGAAGCGGTGGTCCACGGCGAGACCGGGTTTCTGGTTCCCGCGCGAGATCCGGATGCTTTGGCCGAGGCTTTGGAAAAGCTGATCGCCTCGCCGGAATTGCGGACACGCATGGGCATGGCGGCACGCCGGCGCGCGGAGCAATATTTTGCCGACGAGATCATCTGCCAGCAAACGGTTTTGGTGTATCAAGCGCTCATGGACAGGAACAGGTCATGAAGCCTTTCATTATTTTTGCCTTGGCGTTCGTTTTGGCCGGCCCGGCTTTCGCCGAACAGACGATCGGCAGCGTCAGCACCAATTTCCGGCTGCTCGGTCCGAACGATAAAATCATCATCGAGCGCTTTGACGATCCGGATGTCCCGGAGGTCGCCTGTTATGCCTCCTTCGCGCAGACCGGCGGCGTTTCCGGCGGCCTGGGGATTGCGACGAATCCCAGTAATTTCGGCTTGTCCTGCGTCGCCTCCGGGGCCGTAACCATTCCGCCGGATCTTCCCCGTCGCCAGGAACTGGGCGCGATTTCCGCTTCACCGCTGGTGAAGCATTTCGTTCTCAACCGCATCGTCGATTCGGCCAACCACACGCTTGTCTATGTGCTCATCAGCACAAAGATCCTCAGCGGCTCTCCCGCCAACGCGGTTTCCGCGGTTGTCGCGAACGGGCCAACCCCGGCAGATAACGCTCCTTAAGGATTGCCATGACCCTCGACATCATCCCGATCCGGCGCGCGCTCCTCTCCGTGTCCGACAAAGCCGGAATCGTGGATTTCGCCAAAACCCTCATGGCACATGGCGTGGAAATCATCTCCACCGGCGGTTCGGGGAAAACACTGCGCGCCGCGGGCGTGAACGTGACCGACATATCCGATCTTACCGGCTTTCCGGAAATCCTGGACGGCCGGGTGAAAACCTTGGCACCGCAGGTCCATGCCGGCATCCTGGCCCGGCGCGACCTGCCGGAACATCGCGAGCAGATGGACAGGCATCGGATCGCGCCGATCGATCTTGTTGCCGTCAATCTCTATCCGTTCGAGCAAACCGTCGCCTCCGGCGCGCCGTTCGATGAATGTATCGAGAACATCGATATCGGCGGCCCGGCCCTGATCCGGGCGGCCGCCAAAAATCACGCCTTCGTCACGGTGCTGACAATGCCTGAGGATTATGCCGCCGTTTTATCTGAAATTGAAACACGAGGCGGAACAACGCTTCGGACGCGCAAAAAGCTGGCAGGCACCGCCTACGCGCTTACCAGCGCTTACGATTCCGCAATAAGTTCATGGTTTTCCGAGCAAGACCGCCAAGCCTACCCGAAGCATTTCACCCTTGCGGGAAAATTGAAGCAGCCATTGCGCTACGGTGAAAATCCGCATCAATCGGCGGCGTTCTACACAACGGGCAGGCGCTATGGCATCGCCACGGCCGAGCAGGCGCAGGGCAAGGAACTTTCCTATAATAACATCAACGATGCCGACGCCGCTTTTGAATGCGTGGCCGAATTCGAAGAGTCCGCGATCGTCATTGTCAAGCATGCCAATCCTTGCGGCGTCGCAATCGCGGAAGACCCCGCAACGGCCTGGGATTTGGCCCTGGCCTGCGATCCGGAATCGGTGTTCGGCGGCATCGTCGCGCTCAACAGGATTCTCGACGCGCCAACCGCGGAAAAAATTTCCCGAATTTTCACCGAGGTCATCATCGCTCCCGGAGCGACGGCGCAGGCAAAGGCTTTGCTGGCCAAAAAACGCAATTTACGTCTTTTGCTGACAGGCGGTGTGCCCGATCCGGGGGAAAAAGGCCTGGCCTTCCGGTCAACCGCCGGCGGATTCCTCGTTCAAGACCGCGATAATGCGCGCATCGGCGCGTCGGATATCAAAGTGGTGACAAAACGCGCGCCCTCGTCGTCGGAACTCGCCGATTTGCTGTTTGCTTTCCGTGTATGCAAACACGTGAAATCCAACGCCATCGTGTACGCGCGCGCTGGCGCGACCCTCGGTATCGGCGCGGGACAGATGTCCCGTGTCACCTCGGCGCGCATCGCGGCCTGGAAGGCGGAGGCCGCCGGCCTGGAGACGAGCGGCTGCGTGGTCGCGTCGGATGCTTTCTTTCCCTTCGCCGATGGTTTGCAGGCCGCCATCGCCGCCGGGGGCCGGGCCGTGATTCAACCCGGCGGCTCGATTCGCGACGCGGAAGTGATCGCCGCGGCGGACGAAGCGGGTATCGCCATGGTTTTTACCGGTATCCGGCATTTCCGGCATTAGGCTTGAAAGTAGAGACGTTCGGCTAGAGCAACATCAGCCGGACCGGAATCGGTTTGGCTGATAAAGTTGCTCGCCCTATCAAGGGCTAGAGCGGTTTCCTCCTGATACCAGCCCGCCGATTGATTGACTCTTCCAGACAGGTGGCGGGCTGGTATCATACCAATCCGCAAAAATGCGGATTGGTATGATACGGTCAGGCTGGAACCGCTCTAGCGGTCAATGCCGGCCATTTTACGGAATTGCGCTTCCGTTAGAATAGTTAACCCAAGCTCGCTCGCCTTGGCCGCCTTGGAACCCGCCTCGGCGCCGATGACGACATAATCGGTTTTTTTTGACACCGATTCGGTTACCTTTGCGCCAAGCGATTCCGCTCTTGCCTTCGCCTCCGGCCGGGTCAGCGTGGAAAGCGTGCCTGTGAAGACGATGGTTTTGCCGGCAAGCGGCGAGGACGAGGCGGCGGGTGTCGCCGCATCCTCTATGCTCAAAACCTTCTCCAGCGCATCCAGCGTTTGCAGGTTGTGCGGTTCCGAAAAGAAGGCGGCCAGATCGGCGGCGATGACCGGGCCGATGCCGGAGATCGCGTTCAGCTCCTGCCTCGCTTCGGCGTTCGGATCAATCGCCGCTTCCATGGCGCTGCGCCATTTCGCATAGGTGCCGTAATGGCGGGCGAGGAGCCTCGCGTTGCTCTCCCCGATCCGGCGAATGCCAAGCGCATGGATGAAGCGGGGCAGAGGAATATGCCGCCGTGCCGCGATGGCGGCGCTGAGCTTCGCGGCGGAGGTTTTGCCCCAGCCCTCGCGCCCGGCGATTTCCGTCTCGTGCAGCGGCAGGGCGAAAATGTCCGGAGGGCCGCGGAGCAACCCGGCCTCGTAGAATTCGGCGATCGTTTTCTCGCCCATGCCTTCGACGTCGAAAGCCCCGCGC
>JAJYAF010000134.1 GCA_021779655.1 Pseudomonadota bacterium | reverse complement strand
TCACTCAAAACCAAACGATCCATCACGCCCAAGACTGCCCCCAAAAAGCAGCCTTGAATCACGCTTCACGCCGCGCCGGAATCCCTAGAGTCCACACGACCTAGCGCGGCCAGATCAGCCCGGCGTGGACAACATCTTCTAGCGCAACGATTTTACCTTCCAGCCTGACCGGCCCCGGCAGAGCGCGTGCTACCTTGTCTCCCGGGACGACGGAAAAAGCTCCCGTTCCGGTGTCGATCGTAACGATTTCGACATCCGCGAAATCAAATCGAAATTGCACCCTTGGATAAAGGCATTTGAATGCCGCCTCCTTGGCACAAAATATGATCGTGGTGAGCAGCGCCTCGTCCGGTATGGCGCGCCGCAGGTTGCGATATTCGTCGTTTCCGGCGATCATGGGCGTCAATTCCCGTGCCGTGCCGGCTGGCATCACTTGCTCGATGTCAAGCCCAAGACCTGCCACATGTGCAGCACTTGCCGCCGCCGCGAAGGCCTGGCCGCCGGAATGCGTGATCGACCCGAGAAAGCCCGCCGGCCAGATGGGGCTGCCATCCGCGCCGAGCCCGACATCCATATGCTCCGCGCCGAGCTCCGCCAGAGCCTCCCGCGCGCATAGCCGGCCGCTGACATAATCGATCTGCCGGCCGCGGAGGGCATGGCCAAGGCGCTTGGGCAGCGCGATTTCCGGCGGTAGCTGCTCCGCGTTCCATAACCGCATGCCGCGATGCGCGACATGGCCGGGAAACAGGCGCGGCGGCTCGAGTGGCTCCGGCATCGGCCCCGCCGCGCTCACGCTACCGAACCCCCGGCCTTGGCCGGCGGGCATTGCACTGCCGCTCCCGCATCCGAGACCCCTGCGTCGCCACGCCGACCCCGATGCATTCGGCGTCAGGCTCGGCGGCGGCCGCCGCCAGTTTCACCGGCGGCATGCCGAAACTACCCAGCGGTTCCACGCCGATTTCGTTCATGCAGACGTCACTTGAGGCTCCCTGATCGCGTTGCCAGGATAGTTGGAACGCGCGCTGAGGTAAATCTGGAACGGCGCGCCTTCGGTCATGCGTCAAGCTGGACCATGAATCGCCCCGCCTTTCCCGCCGGGCGGGTTTTGGCGGATGGCGCTGTCTCCTTCAGCCGTGCTAGCTGGACTTGCCTTTTGCCCCAGGGCGGCGGGCGGAAATCGCAAACTTTCCGTGGGAGTTCTGACCTTGAAGCATTCATTCAACGGCATGTCCGGCATCGAGGCGGTGACCGGCCGGCGCTCGATCCGCAATTTCCTGCCCGATCCGGTGCCGACAGAGGCGATCCGATCGATTCTGGAAGGGGCCGCCCGCGCTCCCTCCGGCACGAACACGCAGCCTTGGCTGGTCCATGTTGTTTCGGGCGCGGCGCGGGACAGGCTCTCTCAATCGGTGCTCGCCGCCGCCCGCGCGGGGGATGTAACCGAGGAATATAAATACGCGCCCGACACCTGGTGGGAGCCGTATCTCGCCCGCCGCCGCAAGGTGGGGTTCGATCTCTACGCGCTGTACGGCATCGAGCGCAACGACATGGCGGGGCGGCAGGGTGCCATGCTGCGCAATTTCGCGTTTTTCGGCGCGCCGGTCGGCCTGTTCTTCATCATGGAGCGGGTCCTTCTGCATGGGTCCTGGCTCGATATGGGAATGTTCATACAGAACGTCATGATCCTCGCCCGACTCCATGGTCTGGAAACCTGCGCCCAGCAAGCCTGGTGCAATTACAGCCATGTCGTACGCCGGGAGCTTGGCATCGACGAGAAATATATTCTGATTTCCGGCATGTCGCTCGGCTATCTCAATCCGGAGGCGCCGGAGAACACACTCGTCTCCGAACGAGCGCCTGTGGAACAATTCACCACGTGGCACTCGGCGTGACGAACAACAGGTGATCGGGCGCCACAAGGCTCATCGCCACCCGCGTCTTGCTGGGTCTGATCGATCTCAACGGTGCTCCGAGGACCGATAGCGCCGCCGCGAGATGGATCGCGGCTTGATCCGGCCGGTTGAGCACGCCATTGTGCCATGCCGGACAATGCGCCGAGCGATTCCGGAACTTTTCGCGGTATCTGCAAAATGGATCAGGAAACGGATTCGCCCCAGCCCCGTATGAATGTAGCGGAACTCACCGCGTTTCTCGATGCGGCCTTTCCGATGCAGACGCGGCAGAATCTCGGCGAGGTGGTCAGCATCACGCCGGAGCGGCTGCGAATGCGGCTGGACCCCACACCCGCCATGGCCCGCCCCGGCAATATTGTCTCCGGGCCCACCCTCATGGCCCTGGCGGATTGCGCCGCTTATCTGGCGATCGCCGCGTTCAACGGGCCGGAAGCGATGGCGGTGACCAATGCGCTCTCCATCTCTTTCCTTCGTGCCTGCCGGTTCGAGCCGGTTTTCGTGGATGCCCGCTTGCTCAAGCTCGGCCGCCGCCTCGCCAATGCCGAGATCAGGATATGGCAGCGGCGCGAGGACCGGCTCATCGCGCATTCGACCGTCGGCTATGCGCTTCCCTGAAATCGCCATCACCCGTTTGGGGCGGCGCGCCCGAACCCGATGGCAGGAAACGGAGAACTAGAAAAATGCAGGCGGAAATTCTAAGGGCGGGTCAGGCGGACGTCTTCGGGCTGTTCAAAACCTGCGTTCAGGGCAGGCCCGCGCGCCCGGCGCTGGAATGGGGCGGGATGAGCCTCTCCTATCCCGCTTTGTATGAGCGGGTGGAGCGCGCCGCGGCGGCACTGCTGGCACACGGCGTCGAGAAAGGGGCGCGGATCGCCATTCTTGCCCATAACTGCCCGGAATACATCGAACTGCAACTCGCCGCCGCCGCCATTGGCGCCATTGTCGCCTGTCTCAACTGGCGGCTCGCCCCTGTGGAACTGCACCATTGCATTGAACTCGTGGAGCCGGTCCTCGCGGTGGTGCAGCCCTCGTTGCGCGAGGCCTTCGCCGCCGTATCCGCATTGCCGGTCATTGAAACCGGCGCGGAATGGGACGCGCTGCTTGCCGCCGCGCAGCCGGATGAGCGTGTGGGAAATTCTCTCGCAGGCCAGGAGGCCGGGCTCAACATCCTCTATACCTCCGGCACCACCGGCCTGCCCAAGGGGGCTCTGATCAGCCACCGCGCCCACATCGCGCGCGCGATGTCATTCGCGGCGGAATTATCCTTGCGTCCGGAGGATGGGTTCGTGGCCTGGGCGCCCATGTTCCATATGGCCTCGGCCGATCACATGCTGGCCACGCTGCTGCGCGGCGGCACGGTGGTGGTCATCGACGGCTTCAACGCCGCGGCGATCAACGCCGCCCTCTCCCGCCATGAAATCGGCTGGCTGGTGTTGATGCCGGGAACCATTGAGGCCTTCATCGCCGAGCGGCGGGCCAACCCAACCCCCATCCTTGGCATCAAGGCATGCGGGGCGATGGCCGATCTCGTTCCCCGCCATCAGATCGCCGAGATCACCCGGCTGCTGCATGTGCCTTATATGAATTCCTTTGGCTCCACCGAGACCGGCCTGCCGCCTGCCAGCGCCGCCTTCCTCGAAATCGGAATCGCGCCGCGCGATCTCGCCAAGCGCGTCTCCGCCTTCTGCGAGGTCAGGCTGGTGGACCCGGAGGGCCGCGACGTGCCGGACGGCGAACCGGGCGAACTTGCGATTCGCGGTCCCACCCTGTTCTCCGGCTACTGGAACGCGGAAGCCACCAACGCGCGCGATTTCCGGGGCGGCATGTTCCACATGGGTGACGTGTTCCGCCGTCTTCCGGATGGCCGGATCGATTTCGTGGACCGCATCAAATACATGATCAAAACCGGGGGCGAGAACGTCTATCCCGCCGAGATCGAGCGTGTGCTGCTCAGCCATCCCGGCGTGGCCGAGGCCGCCGTGGTGCGCGCGCCGGACCCCAGATGGGGGGAGGCGCCTGTTGCCTTCGTCGCCGGGACGGGCTTCTCGGCGGAGGAACTGCTGATCCTCTGCCGGGCGCAGCTTGCCGGCTACAAGCGCCCGCGCGAGATCCGCTTTCTCAGCTTCGAAGCCTTTCCCCGGTCCACCAGCGGCAAGGTCCAGCGCCACGTGCTGGAGGGATTGCTCAGTGAGTGAATCACGCTCTCAACGGTCAAGTCCGGCCATTTTCCGGAATTGCGCTTCGGTTAGAATGGTCAACCCGAGCTCGGTAGCCTTGGCCGCCTTGGACCCGGCATCGGCGCCGATCACGACATAATCGGTTCTTTTCGAGACCGATTCGGTTGCCTTGGCGCCGAGCGATTCCGCTCTCGCCTTCGCCTCCGGCCGTGTCAGCGTCGAGAGCGTGCCGGTGAAGACGACGGTTTTGCCGGCGAGCGGCGAAGACGAGGCGGGTATTGCCGCATCCTCGATGGTGAGGATCTGCTCCAGCGCGTTCAGCGTTTGCAAATTGTGCGGCTCGGAGAAGAAAGCCGCCAGATCGGCGGCGATGGCCGGGCCGATGCCGGAGATCGCATTGAGCTCCTGCCTTGCGTCGGCGTTCGGATCGACCGCCGCTTCCATGGCGCCGCGCCACCTGGCATAGGTGCCGTAATGGCGGGCGAGGAGCCTCGCGTTGCTCTCCCCGATCCGGCGAATGCCAAGCGCATAGATGAAGCGGGGCAGAGGGATATGCCGCCGCGCCGCGATGGCGGCGCTGAGTTTCGCGGCGGAGGTTTTGCCCCAGCCCTCACGCCCGGCGATTTCCGCCTCGTGCAGCGGCAGGGCGAAAATGTCCGGAGGGCCGCGGAGCAACCCGGCCTCGTAGAATTCGGCGATCGTTTTCTCGCCCATGCCTTCGATGTCGAAAGCCCCGCGCGAACAGAAATGAATAAGCCTCTCGGTGATCTGCGCCGGGCAGATCAGCCCGCCGGTGCAGCGGCGCACCGCTTCATCGGAATCGCGCACCGCGAGGCTGCCGCACACCGGGCAACGGTCAGGAAACCGGAAGGGTTCGGCGCCGGCCGGCCGGTATTCCGGCAGGGAGCGGAGGATTTGGGGGATGACATCGCCCGCGCGCTGCAATTCCACGGTATCGCCGATGCGGATATCCTTGCGGGCGATTTCGTCCTCGTTATGCAACGTGGCGTGCTGTACCAGCACGCCGCCGATATTCACCGGGGCGAGCTTCGCCCTGGGCGTGAGCGCGCCGGTACGCCCCACCTGGATTTCGATAGCGAGCAGGGTGGTGATGGCGCGCTCGGCCGGGAATTTCCAGGCCAGCGCCCAGCGCGGCGCGCGGCCGACGAAGCCCAGCCGTTCCTGCAATGCCAGATCGTCAAGCTTATAGACCACGCCGTCGATATCGTAGGCCAGGGCGGCACGCCGCAATGCCATGTCCCGCTGGAACGATGCCGCCTTGGCTTCGGTTATCCGTTTCGATAGCGGGTTGACCGCGAAGCCCCATTGCTTCAGTTTTTCCAGATACTCCCAATGCGTGGCGGCAACCGGGGCGGAAGAACGGCCCTGCGCGTAGGCGAAGAGCGAAAGTTTGCGCCGGGCGGTGATCGCCGGGTCGAGCTGCCGCAGGCTTCCCGCCGCGGCGTTGCGCGGGTTGGCGAATTTTCGCGCTTCCGATTCGTTCAGGGCAAGGAAATCCGCCTTGGTCATGTACACCTCGCCGCGTATTTCGATCATCTCCGGCGCGTCGCCCGGCAAGATTCTCGGCAGCGCTTTTAGTGTCAGCAGGTTCTGCGATACATCCTCGCCCACCATGCCGTCGCCGCGCGTGGCGGCGTGCAGGAATTTACGGCCCTCATAGGTGATGGAAACGGAAAGACCATCGATCTTCGGCTCCGCGACGAATTCCAGAGAGGCCGCGTCCAGCCCGAGGAACCGGCGGATGCGGGCGCAGAAATCGGCGAAATCTTCCGGGGAGAAGCCGTTGTCGAGCGAGAGCATCGGCACGGCATGCCGCAATTTCCTGAAGCCGGCCGCCGGCTTCGCGCCGACTTTTTCCAGCGCCTCGCCGGCTTCGCCCAATTCCGGATGACGGCCGAGCAGCGCGTTGGCTTCCGCGCGCAGGGCATCGTATTCCGCATCGGTCATGACCGGTGCGTCCTTGGTGTAATAGGCCGTGTTGGCCTCGGCGATTTTCGCCATCAGCGCGTCGAAGCGCTGGCGTGCGTCGTCGGTGCTCACGGCTGCCCGAGCAGGCTCGCCGCTGCCTGGCGCGCCGCATCGGTGACCGATTCGCCGGCCAGCATGCGGGCGATCTCCTCCCGGCGCTCGGCGACGTCC
>JAJYAF010000002.1 GCA_021779655.1 Pseudomonadota bacterium | reverse complement strand
CGCCAGCTCCCGCATCCGCCCGGTATCGGCCCGCAAATCGCGCACCATGCCGGCGGTCGCGGCAAGGCACAGGCAAATCGCTTCCGTCGCGTCGAATACCGGCTCCTTGTCCTCCTGCATGTCCTTGGCATAGGCGAGCGGCAGGCCCTTCATGACGGTAAGCAGCGCGACGAGCGCGCCGAAAATCCGCCCGGTTTTCGCCCTGGTCAGCTCCGCCGCGTCCGGGTTGCGTTTTTGCGGCATGATGGAGCTGCCGGTGGTGAACGCATCGCTGAGCGCGATGAGGCGGTAGGGGGCGGAGCACCAGATGACGATCTCCTCGGCAAAGCGGGAGAGATGCATCGCCAGGATGGAAAGCGCCGCCAGATATTCCAGGGCGAAATCGCGGTCGGAGACCGAATCCAGCGAATTGGCGGTGGGCCGGTCGAAGCCAAGCGTCCGGGCGGTCATCTCCCGGTCGATCGGGAAGGAGGTTCCGGCCAGCGCCGCGGCGCCCAGCGGGCATTCGTTCAAGCGCCGGCGCGCGTCCGCAAGCCGGCCGCGATCGCGGTCGAACATTTCCACATAGGCCAGTAAATGGTGGCCGAAGGTCACGGGCTGGGCGGTCTGGAGATGGGTGAAGCCGGGCATGACACTGTCCGCGTGCTCGGCGGCGCGGGTGGCGAAGGCCCGCATCAGGTCCCCCAGCTGCGCCAGCAGCATATCGATCGCGCCGCGCACCCAGAGGCGGAAATCCGTCGCGACCTGATCGTTGCGGCTGCGCCCGGTATGCAGCCGCCGCCCGGCCGCGCCGATCTTGTCGGTCAGCCGGACCTCGATATTGGTATGGATATCCTCGAGCGCCTCAACGAACGGGGATCGCCCGGCGGCGAGTTCGGTGGCGATTTCGGCGGCGATTTCGGCAAGCCCGGCATCGATCGCCCCGGCGTCGGCGGCGGAAAGAATGCCCTGGCGGCCCAGCATGGCCGCGTGCGCGCGCGAGCCGGCGATATCTTCCCGCCAAAGCTTGCGGTCAAAGCCAATCGAGGTATTAATGGCCTGCATCACCGCATCGGGCCCGGCGGCAAATCTGCCGCCCCATTGCAGCTGCCCCCCAACCGGAGTTTCCCTTTTGCCGTTCAAATCCTCTGCTTCCATGTCCTGCTCCCGGCGATCCGTAATCGCCGCCACGACAGGCTTAGCCTTGAGCGCGGCACGGGGCAATTCGGCGCGGGCGGAGACTGCCGCGGAGTTGCCGGACGCGGCCAGCGTGATCCAGCAGATGGCACCCAGCCCCGCCCCTGATCTGACATTCACCGACGCCAAGGGCAAACCGCTCAGCCTGGCCAACTACCGGGGCAGCGGGCTCGTGGTGAATATCTGGGCCACCTGGTGCATCGCCTGCGTGGCGGAACTGCCGAGCTTCGTCGCCATCAGCCAGACCTTGGCCAAAAGCAAAATCCTCATCCTGCCGATTTCCGTGGATTTCGGGGGCGCCCAGGTGGTGGCGGACTACTACCGCCGCCACCAGATCAAGAGTCTTCCCCTCCTGGTGGACCCGGACGGCAACGTTGCCGGCGCCCTGAACGTGCCGGGCATTCCGGTCACCATCATCGTCAACCCGGCCGGCCAGCTCACCGGCCGGCGGGATGGCGGCGCCAACTGGAACACGGCCGGCTCTCTGGCGCTGATAGAACGGTTGGCCGGGCAAGCGTCCGGGAATACTCAACAACCCACCTGAGCCGCCAAAGCCAAGCGGCCATCCGGACCCGGGAAGCAGGCGCGGTGCTGCCACGCTTCGCCCGCGGTTGCAAAGCCGGGGGCGCCGCGCCTAAATTCCGGCCCTATCGTTTAACAGCGGGAATCGATGAGCCAGACCCTCGCGGCGCCCTACAAGGCCGCCGGAACGGCGCCGGTACTGGGCGCCATCAGCTTCTGCCATTTGCTGAACGACATGATGCAGGCGCTGCTGCCGGCGATCTATCCGATTTTGAAGGGCGGTTTCGCCCTCAGCTTCGGGCAGATCGGGCTGCTCACGCTCACCTATCAAACCACCGCCTCGGTTCTGCAGCCGGTGGTCGGCATGGTTACCGACCGTCGTCCAATGCCCTACTCACTGGCCACGGGCATGAGCTTCACGCTGATCGGCCTGCTGACGCTGGCGCTCGCCTCGGATTTCGGGCAGCTGCTGGCGGGGGCGGCGCTGCTTGGCATAGGCTCTTCCGTCTTTCACCCGGAATCGTCCCGCATCGCGCGGCTTGCTTCCGGCGGCAGGCACGGGCTGGCGCAATCGGTGTTTCAGGTAGGCGGGAATTTCGGCCAGGCGCTGGGGCCGCTGCTCGCGGCATTTTTCGTCCTGCCGCGTGGCCAGACGAGCCTCGCCTGGTTCACGCTGGTCGCGCTTGGCGGTATTCTGATTCTCGGCGCGCTCGGGCGCTGGTATAAGAAAAACGGACACGCAAGGCGCGGCCGCCGGGAGATCCCTGGCCAGCACGCCCTCACCCGCCGGCAGGTCGGATTGGCGATTCTGGTCCTGCTGGGGCTGATTTTTTCCAAATATTTCTACCTCGCCAGTATCACGAGCTATTATATTTTCTACCTCATGCACCGCTTCGGGATAAGCGTGCACGCGGCGCAGATCGACCTGTTCATATTTCTTGCCGCTACCGCCCTGGGCACCATGGCTGGCGGGCCCATCGGGGACCGGCTCGGCCGCAGATGGGTGATTTCGGCCTCCATCATCGGTGTTCTGCCGTTCACCCTGGCACTGCCTTATGTGGGGCTGCAAGCCACCGTCCTCCTTTCCATCGTCATCGGGCTGATCCTCTCCTCGGCTTTCTCCGCCATTCTGGTCTATGCGCAGGAACTCATGCCGGGGCGCGTCGGCATGGTTTCCGGCCTGTTCTTCGGCTTTGCTTTCGGCATGGGCGGCATCGGGGCCGCGGTGCTGGGGATGATCGCGGACCGGACCGGCATCGACACGGTGTACCGGATCTGCTCCTTCCTCCCGGCTCTCGGGCTGCTGACGGTGCTTCTGCCCCGGGTGGAAGGCGCGCGCGTCCAAACTATAACGAAAGGTTAGAAACGCTCCACCTGGAGCATTTCAGGGAAGCGAACGGCGGAAGCAATCCGTGCCGGCCGGCGCGCCGGAGCGGCCCGGCCGGCGGGAGCTGACGGTTCTCAGTCGTTTTCGCGCGATTTGATGCGTTGAATCTGGTTCTGCATCGCGCTCAGCAAGGCGGAAAACTGGCCGCCGTTGTTGATGATCACCGAAGCATAGTCGTTGCGGGTCGTGATTCTGAGGGATGTCCCGGCCACGATCACGTCGACGATTTTCGGGCTGCCGCCGATCTCGTCCACCGCCCAGCCCACATCCGAGGGCGCCTGGCCCGGACGCATGATCGTGGTGTCGACCACCATGTCGTTACCCTGCTGGGAAGCGCCGTTCACCGTGAATGAAACGCCCTGGTAGGCTTTGATCTGGTAGGTGATGTTATAAGACAGCAACTGGTGGAACAGATTGAGAAACTGCCGGTGCTGGTCCGGGGTCGCGACGTTTCTGTAGCGCCCCAGCACGTAATCCCCTACGGTATCCACGGCCACCACCTGGTTGACCAGCGTGTTGAGCTGCGCCCCCTTGGTGGCAGCGCTCGCATTGCTGTTCACCACGTCCACGAGCTGCTGGCCGGCCTTCTGGATGAAAGCCTTGGCCTCATCCGGGGGCACGGTGGCCGATTGCGCTCCGGCCGGCGAAGCGGCGAAAAAATCCAGGCCGGGCAGGGAAAGGCCAACCAGGGCACAAAGCATGAAACGACGAAAATACATTCAAAAAATTCCCTTGCGCTGAAGTTCTCGTCCCGAAGGCCGCCGCCGGAAATCCCCCAGCGGTTGCGTTATTGCGCCGGAGCGGCCGGCTGCGGCTGCGGGAACCAGTCCGGCACCGTGGGCACGTTGCGCCGGTTGATCAGCTGCAACTGCGCGGCACGGGATTGGCGATAAAGGCTCCGGAAGGTGGCGTAGGGATCCAGCGCCGTCGCCTCGACCTGATCGATATCGTTGAGGTAGGAGGCATAGCTGTTCACCAGATGCAGGGCGGTCGTGGTGTCGCTGAATATCGTCAGCCCCCTGCTGGGGGGCGGGGCAATGGTGGGGGTTAGGATGAACTGCGCCGGCAGGGCCCACACATCCCGCGCGCCGGAGGGGCCGAAGAGCGGGAGATAAAGATAGGGGCCGGGCGGCACGCCCCATTCCGCCAGGGTCAACCCCAAATCCGTGGAGGTCTCGCGGTAACCGAGATTGGAAGCCGGATCGAAGATCCCGCCGAAGCCGATCACGGTATTTATCCCAAAGCGTGCCAGCGCCGTGCCGGCGTCGCGGGATTTGCCGGCAGCGGCGAAATAGATCATCTCGCCGGGTTCGCCCATATTGGTGACAAAGTCACTGACATGCGTGCGCATCCCGACGGTGGTGACATGCAGGTAGCCCTTGGCGATCGGCCGCAGGAAATATTGGGAAATTTTGTCGTTGACCCGGAACAGGAACCGGTTGGTCGGCTCCAATGGGTCGTTCTGCTCCTGATAGTTCTGATAGGCCGCCTGGTCGGAACGTGGAGGCACCTTGGCGCAGCCGGAGAGCAGCGCCGCAGCCAGCAGTGCCGGGGCGGCAAAAAACCATCGTTTTTCCTGCCTCACGGCAAACTTCCTGTGTTCCGCCAACCCCCCAGCCTCCTTGAATAGCGGTAGGCACTATGCCCCATCTTCCCGCCCTTGTCTCACCTTGTTATGGTCTCCAAAGCGCGCCGGATCAACCGGGTGGGCCCGGCAGCCCGGAAATCCACGCGGCTCCCGGCGCGCCGGCGCGTTCCCGGCTTGCATAGGCAAGGCGCAATGCCGCAAAAGAATACGGATGCGAGAAAAGCCGGACCGAAGATGACCCATTCCCCCAACCGCGACACGCTGGAACGCTGGCTTTCGGGCGACCGGGTTCATCCGCTTCCTTCCGGCCCCGGCAAGGCGCCGGCCATTTCCTTCGAATTCATCCCTCCGAAAACAGCGGCGCTGGAAGCCCAGCTCTGGCACTGCATCGAGCGGCTGGCGCCTCTCAAGCCGCATTTCGTCTCCGTGACCTACGGCGCCGGCGGCAGCACGCAGGAGCGCACCCACGCCACCGTGCTGCGCATCGCGCAGGAAACCGATCTCACCCCGGCCGCCCATCTGACCTGCGTAGGCGCGCCACGGGAAGCGGTGGACGAGGTCGCAAGGCGCTACTGGGAAGCCGGCGTGCGCCATATCGTCGCACTCCGGGGCGATCCTCCGAAGGGCGAGGCCTACACCCCCTTCCCCGGCGGCTATGCCTATGCGGCGGATCTGGTCGCCGGGCTGAAGCGCGTGGCGGATTTCGAAATCTCGGTCGCCGCCTATCCGGAAACCCATCCACAGGCGGCTTCGCCGGAAGCGGACCTGGACAACCTGAAGCGCAAGCTGGACGCTGGCGCGACCCGCGCCATCACCCAGCTTTTCTACGACAACGCCACCTTCCTGCGCTTCCTGGACCGGGCGCTTGCCGCCGGAATCGCCGCGCCCATCGTCCCCGGAATCATGCCGGTTTCCAACTATGCCGCCGCCGTGAAATTCTGCGAAGGCTGCGGCGCCACGCCGCCCTCCTGGATGGCGGAGACGTTCGAGGGCCTGGACGATGACCCCGAAACCCGCCGCATGATCGGCGCCGCCGCCGCCGCCGAACAGGTGCGCACCCTGCAGGCCAACGGCATCGACGAATTTCATCTCTATACGATCAACCGCCCCGACCTGGTTTACGCGATCTCCCGCATCCTGGGCGTCAAGCCGGGGGCATGACCGGGCGGCACGGGTCTTTGCTTCCCCGCGTAACAAGGCTGCTTTTTCCGTCATGACATATCTGGAAGGTCTCAATCAGGCGCAGCGCGAGGCCGTGGAGGCAACCGAGGGCCCGGTGCTGGTGCTGGCCGGCGCCGGCACCGGCAAGACCCGCGTGCTGACCACGCGCTTCGCGCATATCCTGCTGACGAAGCGCGCCTTCCCCAACCAGATTCTCGCCGTGACCTTCACCAACAAGGCGGCGCGCGAGATGCGCGAGCGGGTGACGAAGCTCATCGGCGCGCCGGCAGACGGGCTATGGCTTGGAACCTTCCACGCGCTCACCGCGCGCATGCTGCGCCGCTTTGCCGAGCGCACCGGCCTTACCGGCAATTTCTCCATCCTGGATAGTGATGATCAGCTCCGGGTCCTGAAGCAGGTGATGGAGGGCGCGCGCCTGGATGCAAAACGCTGGCCGGCCCCGGCGCTGATGGCGCAGATCCAGCGCTGGAAGGATCGCGGCCATATGCCGGGGCAGATTCCGGCGGTGGAGGATACCGATTTCGCCGCCGGCCGGGCGCAGGAGCTTTATGCCGCCTACCAGGCGCGGCTGAAGACGCTGAACGCGGTCGATTTCGGCGATCTTCTGCTGTTGACCACGAATCTCCTGCGCAGCGACGCGGAGGTTCTCGCCACCTATCACCGCGCCTTCCGCTATATCCTGGTGGACGAGTACCAGGATACCAATCTCGTGCAGTATTACTGGCTGCGGCTGCTGGCGCAGGCCAGCCGGAACATCTGCTGCGTGGGCGACGATGATCAGAGCATCTATTCCTGGCGCGGTGCGGAAATTGAAAACATCCTGAAATTCGAACGGGATTTCCCCGGCGCGAAGATCATCCGGCTGGAGGCGAATTACCGCTCCACCGCGCCCATTCTGGCCGCGGCCGCGCATCTGATCGCCCATAATGAAAGCCGGCTCGGCAAGACCCTGCGCTCCGGACGCGCCGATGCGGCGGGCGAGAAGGTGGAGGTGGTGGCGCTGTGGGATTCCGAGGAAGAAGCCCGCATGGTTGGCGCCCGGGTGGAAGCCTGCCGCCGCGCGGGCGAGAGCCTGAAGCAGATGGCCATTCTGGTCCGCGCCGGCTTCCAGACCCGCGCTTTCGAGGAGCGGATGATCACGCTCGGCATCCCCTACCGCATCATCGGCGGCCTGCGCTTCTATGAGCGCGCGGAGATCCGCGATGCGCTCGCCTATCTCCGGGTCCTCGCGCAGCCGGCCGATGATCTCGCCTTCGAGCGCATTATCAACGTGCCCAAGCGCGGGGTGGGCGATGTCTCGCTGCGGGCGATTCACGCGCGCGCGCGGAGCGCCCGGATTTCGCTCCATTCCGCAACCGAATCGCTTCTGAACGATGGCGCTTTCAGGGGCAGAATGAAGGAGGCGATGCGCGAGCTTCTGCAGGGCTTCGCGCGCTGGCGCGCCATGCTGCCACGGGAAGGCCATGTGGTGACGCTCGCCACCTTGCTCGATGAATCCGGCTACACCCCGATGTGGCAGGCGGATAAATCGCCCGAAGCGCCGGGGCGGCTTGAGAACCTCAAGGAACTCGCGCGCGCGCTTGCCGATTTCGAAACGCTGCAGGGCTTTCTGGATCACGTGGCGCTGGTGATGGAGAACGAGGAGCAGGGCGACGACGAGCGGCTGAGCATGATGACCCTGCACGGCGCGAAGGGCCTGGAATTCGACACGGTGTTCCTGCCCGGCTGGGAGGAAGGGCTGTTTCCCAACCAGCGCGCGCTGGACGAGGGCGGGGTGAAGAGCCTGGAGGAGGAGCGGCGGCTGGCTTATGTGGGCATCACCCGTGCCCGCCGCCGCGCGATCATCAGCCATGCCGCCAACCGGCGCATCTATGCCAGTTGGCAGAGCTGCATCCCCAGCCGGTTCATCGAGGAGCTGCCGCCGGATTTCATTTCCCGGACCGGCTCCGCCGCTGCCGCCAGGGCGGAGCGAATGGCGGCGGCTCCGATGTTTCCCATGGATATCCGCCGGCCGCGGATGGCAGCACCCTGGGAGCAGCCGGCGCGCCCGGCCAGGGCCGAGAAAATTCCCGTCGGCGCGCGCGTGTTCCACCAGAAATTCGGCTACGGCACCGTAACCGCGGCCGAGGACGACCGGCTCGATGTCGCGTTCGAAACCTCCGGGCCGAAGCGCGTGCTCGACCGCTTCGTGGAGCGCCATGACCCCTGAACCCGCCGAACTGCTCGACTGCGTCAGCCTCACCGTACCGGACGACGCGCTGGATCATTTCGAATCCGCCTTGAGCTCCGTCTGCCGCGCGGTCTCGTTCTTCCGGAACGAGGATGCCGGCACCTGGAATCTCAGCGGGGTCAAGGAACGCGGCGCCTTCGAAGCCGATCTCCTCGCCGCGCTCAGCCTTGCCGGGATGCTCACCGGCATCACGCCTGAGACCTCGCATTCGCTGGTGCCGGCGGGCGGCTGGCTGGCCCGCAACCGATCGGCGTTTCCCGAACAGCGGATCGGCCGGCGCTTCGCGGTGCGCGGCACTCATATCACCGCGCCGCCCCTGCCCGGCCGCATCACGCTGACGCTCGATGCCGGGCTTGCCTTCGGCTCCGGCGAGCACAATTCCACGCGCGGCTGCCTCTTGGCGCTGGAGCGCCTCGCAAAATCGCGCCGGCCGGCCAGGATTCTCGACCTCGGCACCGGTTCCGGCGTGCTTGCCATCGCCGCGGCGAAACTGCTGGGCAGGCCGGTGCTTGCCACGGATATCGACGCGCGCGCGGTGCGCGTGGCCGCCGCGAATGCGCGGCTGAACGGGGTTGCCTTCCGTATCCGGACCCTTCGGGCCGATGGCTGGGCGGACCGGACGATCAGGCGCCGCGCGCCTTACGACCTGGTTTTCGCGAACATCCTGGCGCGCCCGCTTTGCGCCATGGCCCATTCGCTCGGCGCCGCGCTGGCGCCTGGAGGAACGGCCATCCTGGCCGGGCTTTTGAACACACAGTCGCGCTCCGTGCTCGCGGCCCATCGCCGCGCTGGCCTGCGCCTCAAGATGCGCCTCACCGACGGCGCGTGGACCACCCTGATCCTGACCAAATAACCAGGGCCGCATAACCAAGGGGACATAAAAAAAATGCGGCGGCTTGATCTGGATCAAGGAGCCGGCTCGCGGGATGTGAGATGAACATTTCATTGACCAACCGCTCCCCCAACTTACCCCGCCAGGCTCAACCCGGCGGGGTATATTTTACGGATCAAGCAAACGGCCCGCATTGCCCGGCCTACATCGTTCCAGGGCAGCTTTATTTCAGCGGCGAGGCGCCCCACCCGCGCCCGGCATCAGCAGCGCCGCCATCGAGGCCATCACAGCCAAAATCATCATCAGCTTGAAATCGTCGATATAGGCGATCATGGTCGCCTGTTGGGTCACCTCGCTGTTGAGGAAGGAGGTGCCGCGCGCGGTTAGGACATCGTAGAACCGGAATACCGGATTTTCGAAAAGATTACGGGAAAACGGCGTTACCGCCTGCGCGATGATCGCGTGGTTGACCTGGGTATTGTGATCCACGAGCGCCGTCATGATGGAAATGCCGGCCGAACTGCCGACATTGCGGACCAGGTTATAAACGCCGGCGGCCTCGACGCGCCTTGTCTGCGAAAGGGAGCCGAAGCTCGATGAAACGAGGACGGGAAAGATCATGCCGAGCCCGAAGCCCTGAATGAGTCCATACCCAAGGACTTCACGCGGTCCGATCTGTAGCGAAAAACCCGCCATCCCGTGCATGGCCACGGCGGTGATAAGGAAGCCGGACAAGATCATGAAACGCGGAGGGATGTATCGGGAAAGACGACCGACGACAACCATCGCGGCCATGGTGCCGAAGCCGCGCGGGGCGAGCAGCAGACCAACCGTGACGACCGGAAAATTCAGCACATCCTGAAGCAAGGGTGGAAAAAGGGACATCGTTCCCATCAGCAGGATGGAAACGACGACATTCAGAACCAGGCCAAGCACGAAATTCCGGTCGGCGAATAGATCGGGCCGGATGAACGGATCACGCCCCAGCAGTATTTGAACGAGAAACAGAAAGAACCCCGTGCCCGCCACCACCGCCGCCGTGACGATCGTGGGGGAACTGAACCAGTCGTCGATCTCGCCGCGATCGAGAACGATCTGCAGACCAGCGACGGCCGCGCTGAGAAAACAGAAGCCGAGCATGTCGAAACGGGGCGGTTGCTGGCGCCGTGTCTCCGGCACGTAGAAAAAGACGACCGCTGCCGCAATTCCGCCTATCGGCACGTTGATGTAGTACACCCAGCGCCAATCCAGGTTGAAGGTGAGCCAGCCACCCAGCGTAGGCCCCAGGATGGGGCCCAGCATGATCCCCATTCCCCAGATCGCCATGGCCTGCGGGTGCCGCTCCCGCGGATAGGTGTCCAGAAGGGTTGCTTGCGAAAGCGGGGTCAAGGCCGCCCCCGCCATGCCTTGCAATGCCCGCGCCACGATGGCCTGCGTGAGCGTTTGGCACATACCACACAACACCGAAGCCACGACGAAACCGACAATAGAGACCACGAACACCCGCCGCCGGCCAAATCGCGCCGAGAGCCAGCCGGTTGGCGGCGTCATGATGGCGGCAGCGATGATGTAATAGGTCAGCACCCAGGTTGCTTCGTCGTAACTCGAAGCAAAGGTTCCCGCCATATAGGGAAGGGCGACATTCGAGATCGTCATGTCCAGCCCCTGGATCAGCGTGGCCAGCATGGTGCCGATCGTGATCATCGCCAGAGACGAGCGCACGGCCCCGCTGGCCGGATGTTCCGGCGCCGGAGAAGGCGTCACGGGTTGGCGCATGGCTATTTATCCCTATGAATTGGCCGGAAAACAAAACCAGCGCAGTATCGTCAGAACATCTTTCCTAAAGCAGCGATCTGTATTTGGGCCAACAAGCTCCCCCAACTCCGGCCCGTTTAATTTCCCAGATGGTAAAACGAGGGCGGCACCGGTGACAAGGATGGGCAGACCCGTGCGCTCAGCCGCCGAAGCGCAGAGCGGCTTCCTTCGGCGCCGCCCGCTCCCCAGGGAGCTTCCCCAGGGAGCTTCCCCAGGGAGCTACCCCAGGGAGCTACCCACGGATTTCGAATTTCTGAACTTCCACTATAGCCATTCCCCGCCTGGGCGGTTATTCTTTCCCTGTTCGGGAAAGGAAACCGCCCCTCGGGGCGGCCTAGCGAGAGGAAACAACCATGTCCGCGATACGGCAATCCTCGTCATCCGCCATGGCCTATGACGCCATCATCATCGGCGCCGGCTTCTCCGGCCTTTACCAGCTGCACAAGCTGCGGGACACGCTTGGCCTCAACGCCAGGGTGCTGGAGGCCGGAAGCGGCGTGGGCGGCACCTGGTACTGGAACCGTTATCCGGGCGCGCGCTGCGATTCGGAAAGCTTTTCCTATTCCTATTCGTTCTCAAAGGAGCTGGAGCAGGAATGGGAGTGGAGCGAGCGCTATCCGAGCCATGAGGAAATCCGCCGCTACCTCAACCATGTCGCGGACCGTTTCGATTTGCGGAGGGACATTCAGCTTGACACCCGCGTCGCCGGTGCCACGTTCGATTCGGCGCGCGACCTCTGGACCGTGACCGCCGAGACCGGCGAAACCTTCATCACCCGTTTCCTCATCACCGCCGTGGGCTGCATTTCCGCCGCCAATATCCCCGCCATCCCGGGGCGGGAGAGCTTCGCCGGGCAATGGTACCATACCGGGCGCTGGCCGCATGAGGGCGTGGATTTCACGGGCAAGCGCGTGGGGTTGGTCGGCACCGGCTCGACCGGTATTCAGGCCGCGCCGGTGATCGCCGAAACCGCCGCGCATCTCAGCGTTTTTCAGCGCACCGCCAATTTCAGCATCCCGGCCCGCAACGCACCGCTCACGCCGGAATTCATCCACGACATCAAATCCAACTATGCCGGCGTGCGCGACATCATGCGCAGCACGCCCAACGGCCATCCTTTCGCCATCAGCAAGGATTTGGCGCTCGCCGTGCCGGAGGAGGAGCGGCTCGCCCGGTACGAACGCGCCTGGGAGGTCGGCGGATTGCGCTTTCGCGCCGAGTTCAACGATCTGTTGACCAACAAGGCGGCCAATGACACGGCGGTTGCGTTCATCCACGACAAGATCCGCGAGATCGTCAAGGACCCCGAAATCGCGGAGAAGCTTATCCCCCGCGACCACCCCTTCGCCACCAAGCGCCCGCCGGTCGATACCGGGTATTTCGAGACCTTCAACCGCGATAATGTCCGCCTCGTGGATGTCAAGGCGGACCCGATCGAGGCAATCGTCCCGGAGGGGATCCGCCTGAAAAGCGGCGGGATCGTCCCGCTCGACATCATCGTCTTCGCCACCGGGTATGACGCGCTCACCGGCAGTCTTCTCGCCATGGATATTCGTGGCGCCGATGGGCATAGCCTGCGCGAGGACTGGGCGGCGGGGCCGCGCACCTATCTGGGGCTGCAGGCGCCGCATTTCCCGAATATGTTCATCGTCACCGGGCCGGGCAGCCCCTCGGTGCTGTGCAACATGCCGGTGCCGATCGAGCAGCATGTCAACTGGATCACGGATTGCATCGCCTATATGGAGGCACATGGCTATTCGCGCATCGAGACGAGCGAGGCCGAGGCCGAGGCCTGGGTCGCGCATGTGAACGAGGCGGCCAACGCAACCCTGCTGCCCCAAGCCGGCACCAGCTGGTATCTCGGCGCCAATATTCCCGGCAAGCCGCGTGTCTTCATGCCCTATGCGGGCGGTATGGCGCGTTACGCCGCGCTTTGCGCGGAGGTGGCGAACAACGGGTATCGCGGCTTCCGGCTCTCCGGCAACCGGACGCAACGGCGGCGGAGCCTCTAGGAGATGCCGATGCGCGCCCTTCATCCGGAAGTCATGCGGCTGATCACCATGACTCGGGAGGCGCAGATCGCGCCGCTCGACGCCCTGCCGCCCGAGGAAGCGCGGCTCAACTATGCCGCGCGCCGCGACCTGGTGCAGCCGCCGCCGCCGCCCATCGCCGTGAGGCGCGAGTTGACGATGCCGGGGCCGGGCGGAGAACTGCGACTGCGCTTTTACCGCGATGCGCCGGAGGATGGCCGGTTGCTGCCGGGCCTCGTCTATCTGCATGGCGGCGGCTGGGTTCTGGGCGATCTCGACAGCCATGAAGGCATATGCCGCCAGCTGGCGCGGGTATCCGGCTGCGTGGTGCTCGCGGTGGATTATCGCCTGGCACCGGAACACCCGTTCCCAGCGGCGGTCGAGGACGCCGCCGCGGCCTTCCGCTGGGCCTCAGCCGAGGCCGGGTCGCTCGGTATTGACCCCAACCGCCTCGCCGTGGGCGGCGATAGCGCGGGCGGCAACCTCGCGGCGGTGGTCGCCCAAATGGCGCGGGACGGCACCCTGCCGGCCTGCGATTTCCAGCTTCTCCTCTACCCGGCGACGGATCTGGCGGCGAACACGCCAAGCTATGCCCGCGTGCCGGAGGACATGCCGCTCTCGGGCCGGATCATGCGCTGGTTCATCGACCGTTACACGCCCGACCCCGCCCTCCGCGCCGATTCGCGGGCCTCGCCCGCCCGGGCGGCGAGCCTGGCCGGCACCGCCCCGGCTTTGGTGCTCACCTGCGGCGAGGACCCTCTCTGCGACGAAGGCAGAGCCTATGCCGACCGGCTGGAGGCGGACGGTGTGGCGGTTACCGCGCTGCACCTCACCGACCAGATTCACGGCATCCTCACCATGGGTCGGCTGATCTCGGCGGCCTCCGGCGTGGTGGATTTCTGTGGCGCGACTCTGCGCCAGCATTGGGCAGGCAGAGAAGCGCCGGCGGCCTGAGCCAGGCGGAGGAGATACGCCGCCGCGCCCGCGGCCGAACCGTGCTCAAGCGAAGAGGGCAAGCGGACAATCGCCTGATGCGGTTTCTCGCCCCGCCGCTCCAACACCTTGGCGGGCGCCTAAAATCAATGCCTTATCGGGAAATTTACGCGCGCTGACGATATATGATGCCGTCGCAGGCCGCCAACAGCCGGCAAACGACGGAAGCGATGGTTACGGTGGCGGCGCGGAACGACGGGAGGATGGAAAGCGCCGCAACAGCAAACCGCGATATTTCGTTGCCAGCCCGCATGCGCGGCAGGCTTCCGTTGAATGGTATTTTTATTTCAAAAGGGTGTGCGTGCCCAAAGGCACGTTACCGCAACAACAAATATCCCGCTCGCATGCTAACAAACTTTGATAACGGGCGGTGAAAGTATTTCCTCGTCCGGAACTTCCCCGATAGGTATGCCTCATTGCCATTTTCCTTATGAAAGCAATCGAGCCCTTTCGGTAAAATCGGAGGCCAGCATTTCGATTGGTCACTTCTGAACAATCGCGATCATGGAATTTTTCATTTGAATTGCTGTGGGCTCTGGCTGGAATCGCTTGACACTGCCAAAGAAGGACTTTATCGGAATCCTCCTCAAGAGCAAAATATCGTTAGGGAGAGTAAATGTACCGAAAAACCTTGAAGGTTCTTCTGGAATTTCGATTCGCAGGCGCGGCGTTTGTTGGTGCTGGGGCCACAAGCAAGGCGTGAATCAGTCAGCGGATTTGGCCTTTTTTAGGAAGCCGCCGCTCAACAAAGACATGTAATGAATTTTGTTTCTCAAAAGACACACATGAATCCTGATGGTGCAGATGGTAGGGGAGGAATAAAATGGGAAGAAAAAATGATAAGGGAAACCAGATAATATCAGGATTTGGTATCCGGCATTGATTCCCCACGCATAGGCGCCTTCGCACCGCTCAAAACGCTGGAAGGCCTCGAAATATCTACCGATCTCGTTTCGCAACAGGCTTTTAGTGAAGTGACTTCTCAACCGGAGGTGCCAATAAATCGAGCCGCGAGAAAACATGGCCTGACTATCCATGGGTCAGACAAAAATTAAAGACAAAATGTGATGATATATAAGGATGGGATTATGGGAGGAAGTATGTCTCTTTTGAACGAAAATCGGGTGGGACAAGCGGGTCGGGCGCGGGCGCGGGTCCGGCTTGGAGAATCCATGACGCGCTCGGAACCACCGACTCGTAACCCAACTCGGGCCGGGCAAAGCCTCGCGGCGCCTGCCTTCCCGCGCATCAGCAAAACCAGTCTCAATCCGCATCTGCCAGCCGTAACCAACCCCCAGAATTGAAAAGGGAACCAAATGTCAATGAAACCAACATCATTCGCAGTCAGACTCGCCGCCATAGGTCTTGGCATCCTCGCAGCGATTCCCTCCTCCAAGGCCGAGGAAACCTGGACGGCGGAACTCCCTAATGTGAGAGCGGGCGTTCCGGAGGCGCTTCTGCCCCCGCCAGGTGTGTATGGTCAGTGGGACGACTATATGGCCATTTTTGATGCTTATGATCCTGAAAGCAGAAAGATACCCGGCTCGGGTATCGACCTTCTGGTCGAAATTCCCACAATTTTATGGGTCCCCGGCATCAAGATTCTAGGAGCGGATTATGCCGCCGCGGTAGCGATACCGTTCATGTACGCCAGCGACACGCCAGTTCAGGCCCAACACCCTGGACGCGGGAACCTCGGGCTATTCAACACCGCCATTATGCCGATAATGTTGTCATGGTCGTTGACCAATCATCTTTTCTTCGGCGCGAGCACGACGTTTCTCCTGCCCGATCAGACGAATGCCACGATGAGCATCCTCAACGGGAGCATGAAAAACGGTGGAGCGCCGTCGGGCAACTCCTACTCATCGTTCATGCCGAGGATGGGAATAACCTGGATGGATGATGGCTGGACCATCAATGCCGGCGCCGGCCTCGAGGTTCCCCTTGGCCCAACGGTTTCGAAGAGAACCTTGGAATGGGCAAATCCTTATGGACAGGTCTCCACGCTCCATGGCTACCATTACCGCGTGGCTCCTTTTCTTATAGACGATGTGACGATTTCAAAGACGTTCGGCGCCTGGACCCTCGGGGTCTCCGGATGTAACACTCCTGAGCTTGCCAAGGACACGTTAAACGGGCACTCCGTACCGGGCTCGATTTATAATACATTCTCAGTCGGGCCTGTGGTTTCCTATCAATTCAAGAGCGGGCTTCAACTCACCGGCGTATGGGCCTATGACTGGACCAAGAACGGCTTGGGAGGCAACCTGTTTGACCTTCGATTCGCGGCGCCCCTCTAACCGCTTTATGAGTTTCCGGGATTGTGGTTGAACTTGTCAGCAAACAAGGGCCGGCGGTTATGGCCACACTCCCGGATTTTGATGGCAACTCATAGCGAAAGCAGAAACCAACGATAAGGATTATCAAACATGGTTAGTTCTGTATCCGTACAAAAGAAATCGCCATCGATACTCGGCGATGTCGTCGGGGCAGTGTATTTTTTCGGTTTGTCAGCGCTTCTGAAGGTCGAATCCGGCACCGTTGCCGCGCTAACGACAGCTCATCCCTATCTCACAGGGTGTGCTAAATTCGCGCTTCTCGCAACTTTTGGTGAGTGCCTGAAGGACCGGATTACGCTCGGCCATTGGATTCCGCCCAAACTGTGGATTCGGTTTTTGGTTTGGGGCGTCATCGGTCTTTGGATAACCGCGGCATTCCCGCTTCTGGCTGGCGGTTTGGCCGGATTGGTTTCACAACATATGTGGCCAAGCTCATTCTTCCCATTTTGGGTAAGCTCATGGGTCAACTTCTTCGGCGGGCTCGCGTTCTACATCATGTTTGTCCATTTTTGGGTGGATTGCATGATCGAAAATGGCTTTATGCCCCCCTGGCATGTCTTCAAAAAGCCTGAGGCCGTTCGCTGGTGCAAAGTAGCGCTCATATCGATGGTCGTATTCTGGATACCCATGCAAAGCATAACATTCTGGCTGCCCCCGGCATGGCGCGTATTGTTCGCGGCGTATCTTGGAGTTCTGTTCGGAATGATCGTTTCTTTCGCCGCGAAATCCGGTCAACACTCCACGGCAGCGACCGTTCCATAGCAGGGGCTGTGTGACGCGAACAGGCTGATGAGCCAAAGGTTATGGCTACGAAGCCTCAATTTCTTTTCTGTCCCGCAGCCTGAAAGGTTGCGGGACAGAAGGAAGGCGCTGACGATCACAGCCGTGAGGCGGAGTTCAGAACCTCAACCTTATACCCAGCCTGCCCAACCATTGACACATGCCCAATCACGAACGCCTGTTGATGGGATGCGGGCGCGGTCTGCGACGCGCCGATTCCAGGTAGTTGCGCAGGCTTTTACGATATCGTCGTAGCCGGGCCACACCAGGGCGCTGAGGAACCGGCCGGTGCGGGTGGGGGGACTTGAACCCCCACAGGCCCTGCGGCCCAACGGATTTTAAGTCCGGTGCGTCTACCGTTCCGCCACACCCGCGACCGGCAGGGGTCTATACGGGGTACATCGGGGTTCGCCAATACGGTGCCGGTGCCCGTTGACCAGACGCCGCTAAAATTGCGAGCAAGGCGCGATGCCCCGCGCTCCGGAAAAGCCCGCCCCGAAACCAACGCATTCAAAACCAACGCACCCGAAAACACCGATTAAAAAATCGCGGGCGGGCAATGCCCTGCGCCGCGCCGGACTGCTCCTGCGCCTTACCACCATTGCCGCCATCTGGACGGCGGTTACCCTGTTCTTTGCCTGGCTGTGGTTCTGCTGGGATCTGCCGGACCCGGCGCGCGTTATAACCCAGGCGCGGCGCCCGGCGATCCTGCTGCTCGATCCCGCCGGCCAGCCCGTTGGCCGCTTCGGCGACATCGCCGGAAATGTGGTGCGCGCCCAGCGCCTGCCGCCTTACGTGCCGGCCGCTTTCATCGCGATAGAAGACAGGCGCTTCTTCCATCATGGGCCGTTCGATGCCCAGGGCATGCTGCGCGCCGGGCTGCTCGATCTCGCCAGCCGCCATATCGTTCAGGGCGGTTCCACCATCACCCAGCAGGTTGCCAAAACCCTGTTCCTCTCTAATCGGCGGAGCTTCCGCCGCAAGGTCCAGGAGGCGATGCTAAGCCTGTGGCTCTGGCGGCATTACAGCCGGCAGGAAATTCTGAGCATTTATCTCAATCGCGTTTATCTCGGGGCCGGGGCCTATGGGGTGGACGCCGCGTCGCGGCTCTATTTCGGCCATCCCGCAATCCGGCTCAGCCTGGCGGAAGCAGCCATTCTGGCCGGGCTGCCCAAGGCGCCCTCCGCGCTCAATCCGCTTGCCAACCCGCAGGCCGCCCAGGCCCGCGCCGCGCAGGTACTGGATGCCATGGCCGCAACCGGCGCGATTCCGGCGGATGCTGAAGCGGCCGCCAAGGCGCAGCTGCCAATGGCCGCCTCGCCCGGCTCGCGCGCTTCCTGGTTCGCGCTATGGGTGATGCAGCAGGCGGGCGCCGCGATTCCGGAAGGCGAGGATGCCACGCTTGTCACCACCCTGGATACGGGGCTGCAAACCGTGGCGGAGGCAGCGCTTCAAAGCGCCATCCTTTCCCAGGGAGCCACGCTCAACATGCATCAGGGCGCCGTTGTGGTGCTGGATGCCACAACCGGCGCGGTGCGCGCGCTGGTGGGCGGCGTGGGCGACCGGGAGGGCTATGATCGCGCGGTGCTGGCCCGCCGGCAAACCGGCTCCGCCATCAAGCCCATCGTGTGGCTGGCGGGACTGGAAGCGGGAATGCGCCCCGAGGACAAGGTCTACGACGGACCGCTGAACCTGCACGGCTACGACCCGCGCGATTACGAGCGGCGCTATTACGGCTGGGTGAGCATGACCGAGGCGCTGGCGGATTCGCTGAATACCGCCGCCATCCGCATTCTGTTGCGCGCCGGCGGCCCCCGCCGGGTCATCCATGTGGCGAGAACCCTCGGGCTGGACGGCGATCTGCCGGACAACGCCTCGCTCGCGCTGGGCACGGGGGCGGTTGGCGTGCTCCAGCTCGCCGCCGCCTATGCCACCTTCTTCAACGGCGGCAACCGGGTTGCACCGCACGGCATCCTCGCCATCAACGGCGCGCCCGTCCCGTTACCACCGCCCGGGCCGGCCATTCCCCCGGCGCTCGCCGGGCAGATGCGCGCCATGCTGCGCGCGGTCGTGACCGGCGGCACCGGCAATGCCGCCTATATTCCGGGCCTCTTCACCGCCGGCAAGACCGGCACCACGCAAGACTATCGTGATGCCTGGTTCGTCGGAGCGGCGGGGCCGAATATCATCGCCGTCTGGGTCGGCAACGACGATAACGCCCCGATGGACAAGGTCATGGGCGGCACCGTTCCGGCACAGATCTTCAAGCAGGTGGCGCAGGTCGCCGGCCGGCCATGAAAAAGTTTCGTTTAGCGAACGGATTGAAGCGATGGATCATCGATTGGATCATCGAACCGGTCTTCGCGTCGCTCAGCGGTACGCCTTCGCGGCGGCGGCCGGTCGCCTGATCCGTGGCGCTCCGGCGGCAGAGTCGTCGTCATTCCGGATTTTTGCAAGGCGTATGACGGTATGGCCGAGGATCGGCCTGTGGCTTGGCATGATCAGCAGGCAATCGGCATAGGGCGTGCGGATTTCGGTATCGCCGTCATGCGCGATCGGCGTCCCGGCACGGCGAATGATCTCACCGCCGCGAAACGCCCGGGTGAAGATAAAGCGGTTCGTTCTGGCGGTGATAAGATGCGTCACCTCGGCAAAGCGCGCCCGGCTTCGTTCCGGTTCCGGTGTGATAGGCCGCAGCCCGGTTACGTGCAGCAGCGCGGCGATGCTTCGGCGCGCCTGCGCGATGGTTGCCGGTTCCCAATGCTGGCCGGCCTCCACCAGAACGCAGGAGGCGGAACATCCGGCCTCGGTGAAGCGGGGATAGTCGATCAGCCGCTTGCCGCCGGCATGACCCCGGTCGGCCACCACGAGATCCGGCGTGCCGAGCGCCATCGCAAGCCGCCGGCTTGGGCCGGACATGCCGCACAGAATCAGCGGGTCGGAGGGCCAGAGCATGGAATGCAGGTCCAGCACCGTATCGGCGGTGTCGATCAGCGGACGGATTTCCCGGGCCCGGTCCAGTTCCAGGGAACGGCGCACGCCGAAGAGCTGGATATCGTCCCATACCCGGTTCATATCCTCCTCGACGAAGCGGGAGGCGGCGGGGTTGGCCGCGTCGAATCGCGCGAAGGCGGCGATATTCGCGAAGCCGAAGGTGAGCTTGCCGCTATTGGGCCAGACATCGCCGCGCAGCATCTCCTCCAGCGCGATGGCGCCGGCAAGCTCGTTGCCGTGAATTAACGAAATCAGCGCCACATGCGGGCCGGGCCGGCCGGAATCGCGGGTGGTGAAGCCGGGAATTCCGGTATTACCCGCAAGCCAGGGAGAAATATCCGGAACCGGAATGGCCACAGGGAAGTGCAAGATTTCCGGGCCAGGCTCTCCGGCAGCTGGCCGGGGGGCCGTCCGCGGTTCCGGCTCCGGCTTGCTGCGTGCTGCGGGCATGGCCCAGTCTAGCGATAGATGGCGGATTTGCGCAACGCGCCCCCTAATGGATTCGCGCAACGCGCCACTGGCGGATTCGCGCACCGCGCCGGGCATTGACGCTTCCATCGCGCGCGCCGCAAATGCCGCGCATGGAAACGGCGCGAATCCTGTGCACGGATCTGGTGGGGTTGCGCGCGCAGGCATCCGGGCTGGTGGAGGCGGCGGGCCTTCTGCCCGATTTGCGCGCGTTGCAGCCAGCCGGAATCTGGCGCCATCTGCCGCCGGCGCTGTGGCCGTGGCCGCTGCGCGCCGTGAACAGGCTGGCATGGGAGGCGCCGCTGCCGCGCCTGGTGATTGGCTGTGGCGGAGCCGGGGCGCGGGTGGCGGCCGCGTTGCGGCGCCCCGGCGTGAAGGCCGTCGCGATCCAGCATCCGCGCATGCCGCTCGATAAATTCGATCTGGTGCTGGCGGCCCGGCATGACGGGATCGCGGGCGCCAACGTGATCGTCACGCGCAACGCGCTGCATCGTGTCACGCCCGCGCGTCTCGCGGCGGAGGCCGAGCGCTGGCGTCCGGTCTTCGCCGGGTTGCCGGCCCCCCGCGCCGCCGTGCTGCTGGGCGGCAGCAATGGCCGCTATAGGCTGGATGCGGAAACCGCGGGCGAACTGGCCGCCGGTCTCGCGCGGATGATGGATCGGGACAAGGTCGGGCTGATGATCACGCCGTCGCGCCGCACCGCGCCGGAAGCGCTCGGGCTCATCCGCGAAACGCTTGCGCCGCGCGGCGCCTGGATTTGGGACGGCCAGGGCGAAAACCCATATTTCGGCCTCCTGGGCCTCGCGGATGCGATCATCGTCACGGCCGATAGCGTCTCGATGGTCTCGGAGGCGGTGGCGACACCGGTCCCGGTTCTGCTGGTCCGGCTGCCGGGGAAATCCAGGCGCATCGGCGCGTTCATGGAGGCGATGGTCCGGGACGGCCGGGTCCGGGATTTTGCCGGGCGGCTGGAGGTGTGGGATACCGCGCCGCTGAATGACACGGAAGCGGCCGCCACGGAGATGCGGCGGCGTTTGGAACTGTAGATGCTGGATATCGAGACATTCGACAACGTGAAGGGCGGCAATGTCGCCTATAAGGCGCTGGCCCATCCGCTCGCGGCCGAGGCGCTTGCCGCCCTGGCGGCGCGGCTGAATGCCGCCGGCCCGATCGCCCTGTACGACCCCGAGGGCATCGCCGGCCCGTTGCTGGCGCTCAGCCCGTATTTCGACGTGGAGGGCGTTTACGTGCACGACACGCTGGCGGTAGGCCAGGTCCGCGGCGGCCATATCGCCCGGCCGCTCACCGCGCTCAGCCAGGCCCGGGCCGGCAGCGTACTGGTTGCCGCGTTCGGGGCGGCCAGGGCGCTGGCGCGCGTGCGCGCGGTGGCGCCCGCGCTGCAAGGCTTCAGCCTGGACGGCGCCCGCCTGCCGGAGCGGCTGCTCACCAACCCGGCGCGTTATCTCGATGCCGTGAACTTCGCCACGAATTTCGTCTTTTTCCGTGACGATGACCGCTTCGGCACGCGCCTGACCACCGCGAACTACTGGGCCGGCTATGGCGCCCGCGCGGTGCGGTTCTTCCTCAGGCTCTACGGCGAGGCGGGCGGCATCCTCGCGGAATGGGAGGAACCGGCGCCGGAGAAATCCGGCGGCTTCATGCTGGACAGCGGCGAAATCCGCGCGCGTTTCGCGCTGCCGCCGTTCACGGGCCAGCTTTTCCTGCACGCGGTCGGCATCGCCGGGCATGACGTGGTGAAATACGCTCTGGACACCTATGCCACCGATAACGGCGCCTCGCTCTCCTGCACCCACGATGCCAATGCCTGGCCCGCCGAACGCTTCGCCGGCCTGCCCGCGCCGGCGGCGGGCGAGCGGGTGATCCTGTGGGTCCAGAACAGCCACGCCGTGCCGATCCCGGCCGGTGCGGTTGCGCTGGACCGCATGGGCGCCGAGCGCCCGGTGCCGCTGGATGAGGAAATACCGCCCTTCGCCACGCGCGCGGTGGATGTCGCGGCGCTGCTGCCGGAATTGCACTGGCCGGCGCAAATCGAGGTACGCGCCGGCCGGCACATGGTCCGCCCGCGCTACGAAATTGTCCGCGACCGCCGGACGCGCATCGCGCATGTCAATGTGGAGCGCGGCGATCTCGAACCCGATCCGGGCATCGCCCGGCTTTCGCCAGCACTCGGCCGTGGTTTCCTGCTGCCGTTCCCCATCCTGCCCAGGGACGGGTACCGGACGATCGTGCAGCCCACGCCGATGGCTGTGCGGGAGCGGAACACGCCGCTGCGCCTCGACATTTTCGCACCCGACGGCACGCCCGGCCCACAGCATTATCTCGGCGTGCTGCCGCGCGACCATGCGCTGGCCCTCGATCTCGACGAGGTGCTGCCCGCCAATGCCCTGGCCGGCGGCGGCCATGCCGAGCTGGTTTACGATTTCCGCGAGGGCGGGGAGGCCAATGGCTGGCTGCACGCGCTGTTCCGCTATGAGCGGCGGCATAGCGGCCACGTGGCGGAAAGCAGCTTCGGCGGGCATATCTTCAACACGCTGATGACCTACAAGAACGAGCCGCAGAGCTATGCCGGCCCGCCGCCCGGCCTCTCCACCCGGCTGTTCCTCAAGCTCGGCCTGGCCGGGCGGGAGAGTTTCTGCGTGCTGATCTACCCGGCTTCCGCGAAATGGCACGCACTGTCCAGCAGCGTTCTGCAGCTTTTCGACGCCGGGGGGGAAACCATCGCGGAGCGGGCGTTGCGCATTCCCTGTTGCGGCTCGGAAATCGTCTACCCGTCGCGCCATTTCGCGCCGGGCGAACTGCGCCGCGCCGGGGAGGCAGGCTATGTCCTGATCCGCGACGCCACCTGCCGCCTGTTCGGTTTCCACGGGATCGATGATGGCGCGGGTGGCTTTTCCCTGGACCACATGTTCGGTTTCTGAGACGGGCGAATGGTGGGCGCGACAGGGATTGAACCTGTGACCCTTCGCGTGTGAAGCGAATGCTCTACCGCTGAGCTACGCGCCCTTGCATAGGCCGGCTGCGGGGGCAGGGCATAAAGCCGGGGGGCCGGGAATGTCAACCGCCGCCGGATTGCTCTACCGCACGATAACGCTCTAGGCGCGACACGGCTTGCGCTGGTAGAAGCCCGCTTTATCACACGATCACCCCATCGCAGACGAGGTTTCACGGCGTGGCCGGGCATTCGCAGTTCAAGAACATCATGCACCGCAAGGGCGCACAGGATGCAAGGCGCGCCCGTGCCTTCGCCAGGATGATCCGGGAAATCACCGTCTCGGCCCGGGCGGGCCTGCCGGATATCAACGCCAACCCCCGCCTGCGCGGCGCGGTCATGGCCGCGCGCGCCGCCAACATGCCGCGCGATACGATCGAACGGGCGATCAAGAAAGCCTCGGGCGGCGCCGGCGGCGAGGATTACGCGGAAATACGCTATGAGGGCTACGGCCCGGGCGGGGTTGCCGTGATCGTCGAGGCGCTGACCGACAACCGCAACCGCACCGCGCCCGCGCTGCGGACCGCATTCAGCAAGTATGGCGGGGCGATGGGCGAGACCGGCTCCGTCTCCTTCCTGTTCAACCGGCTGGGCGTGGTGCGCTACCCCGCCGCGGCGGCGAGCGCGGAGGCGATGCTGGAAGCGGCGATCGAGGCCGGAGCCGATGATGTGGCCAGCGACGGGCACGGCCACGAGATCACCGTGGGCATCGAAGAGTTTTACGCGCTGCGCGACGCGCTGGAGCGGAAATTCGGCGCGCCCGCCGAGGCGCGGATCGAATGGCGGCCCCTGACCACCGTGACGCTGGATGATGAGGAGAAGGCCGCCGCCGTGCTCAAGCTGCTGGACGCGCTGGAGGACGACGACGACGTGCAGAACGTGTATGCCAATTTCGACATCCCCGACGCGATCATGCGGAAGTTGAGCGCTTGAACGGCGCCCCCGTCAGGCTGCTCGGCATCGATCCCGGCCTGCGTTTCACCGGCTGGGGCGTGGTGGAGGCCGAGGGGAGCCGGCTGCGGCATGTGGCCGATGGCGTCATCGGCGTCGATCCGGGGCCCAGCGTGCCGCTGCGGCTGAAGGCGCTGGACGATGCGCTTTCCGCGCTGCTGCGCCGCTACCTTCCCGATGAGGCGGCGGTCGAGGAGACCTATGTCAACCGCAACGCCACCGCCACGCTCAAGCTCGGCTACGCCCGCGGCGTGGCGCTGCTGGCGCCGGCGCGGCACGGCATCGCGGTGTTCGAATACGGCGCCAAGACCGTGAAAATGGCGGTGGTGGGCACCGGCAGCGCGAGCAAGGACCAGATCGGCCTGATGGTGCGGCGCCTCCTGCCCGGAGCGGCGCAGGACGGACCCGACGCGTCGGACGCGCTCGCGGTTGCCATCTGCCACGCCCATCACCGGGCCAGCAGCGCGCGCTGGAAGCTGCCGGCGTGATCGGGCGTTTGCGCGGGGTGGTAGATGCGGTCGAGGAGCAGAAATGCCTGCTGGACGTCAACGGTGTCGGCTATGTCGTCTTCGCCTCCACCCGCACCTTGAGCGCGCTTCCCAATCCGCCCGCCATCGCCTCCCTGCTCATCGAAACCCAGGTGCGGGAGGACGCGATCACGCTTTACGGCTTCGGCAGCGGCGCGGAGCGGGACTGGTTCCGGCTGCTGACCACCGTGCAGGGCGTGGGCGCGAAACTGGCGCTCGGCATGCTCTCGGCATTCGCGCCGGACCAGCTCATCGCGGCGATCGCGGAGCAGGACAGGGCCATGCTGGCTCGCGCGCCTGGCGTCGGCGCCAAGCTCGCGGGGAGAATTGCCGCCGAACTGCGGGAGAAGGTGGGAGCGATGCCGGGCGGCGGCCCGTCCGCCGCGCCGCCCCCTGAAGCCGGCGGCAATTTCGCGGATGCGCTCTCGGCGCTCGCCCATCTCGGCTACCGCCGGGCGGAGGCGGAGGCGGCGCTTGCGCGCGCGGCGGCGGAGCATGGCGCCGGTGCCTCGCTGGAGGTGCTGGTCCGCGCCGGGTTGAAGGCGCTTGCCCGATGAGCGAGCAGCGTCTCGTCTCCGGCGGGCGGGGACCGGGCGATAGTCCGGAAACCGCGCTCAGGCCGCAATCTCTCGAAGATTTCACCGGCCAGAAAGCCACCCGGGAGAATCTGGCGGTATTCATCGCCGCCGCGAAAAACCGGGGAGAAGCGCTCGACCATGTTCTGCTGCACGGCCCGCCCGGCCTTGGAAAAACCACGCTCGCGCAGATCGTGGCGCGGGAACTCGGCGTCGGCTTCCGCGCGACGTCCGGCCCGGTTATCCAGAAATCCGGCGATCTCGCGGCGATCCTCACCAATCTGGAACCGCGCGATGTGCTGTTCATCGACGAGATCCACCGCCTGCAACCGGCGATCGAGGAGATCCTCTACCCGGCGATGGAAGA